>QMOF01000103.1 GCA_003650185.1 Chloroflexota bacterium
CCATCTCAATGCCTGAGCCCAGGACGAAGCCATGTAGAGCGGCGATCGCGGGCTGGGGCAGGTTCAAGAAGAGTCCCCAGACATCGCGCTCCCACCTGACCTGCCGGGCAATTACCGGGGACGGCGCCGTCAAAAACTCACTGAGGTCCGCTCCGGCACAGAATGCCCTTTCTCCCGCGCCTTTGAACACAACGACCCTCACTTCCGGGTCGTCGGAGATGGCGGCGAGGACTTGATATAAGTCATCACGCATCTGGAGATTGTAGATGTTGAGCACTTGGGGCCGGTTCAGGGTGACCTGGCCTATGCCGTCTCGCTTCTCATAGATGATGGTCTGGAAGTTACTCATTGCCTGGCCCGGTGGCACATCTCGTCGATGTCGATCTCGTTATGGTACGCGCCTATATCGCTCAAGAAATGGGCGTCGCTATTGGTCAAGAGGAACAGATTGTGCCTCTGGGCGATTTCTTCTACCAGCGGCTGATCGATGTCATCGTCGTGGCACGGGTTTTTCAGCTCGATACCGTGAATACTATCGTCTATCTGAGATTCAAGGTTGTCCACGCGGGGATAGCCCGGGTGGGCTATGAACCTGAACGTGACGTCGTCGGGTAGGTACAGCATCACCAAGTGCAGCAAGCCCTTGTCGACCTCCTGGCCGGGGATGATGAGCAGCTGGTCACCCAGGTCCTTCTGGACCATCTCCTTTACCCTGTACCCATAGGAGCGGTTGTAGTGCTCTGTAATGGCGATTCCATCCAGATTCTTGGCCCTCACCGCAGCGACAATCCGCTTCACGATCTCCAGGGTCGGCGTATAAAGAGCTGTCGCCTCGCCGCAATGAGTGTGCAGGTCAAGTTTGAGCTTCAACGTTTCATCCTCAATCGCCTCTGAACGAGGGTTCCCTTTTTTCACGAAAGGCTTTGATGCCCTCTGTGCGGTCGTGGGTGGTATGCAAAATCATGTACAGGTCGCACTCCAGGCGCAAGCCTTGTTCCAATGTCATGTCCATACCCTTGCGCACTGCTTCCTTGGCGTAGCGGACAGCCAAAGGTCCCTTGGCCGCGATTTCTGTTGCCACCTTCTCAGCTTCGGACAGAACCTGATCGTCCGGGACGACCCGGTGGACAAGCCCAATCCGGTACGCCTCAGCGGCGTCGATACTATGGGCGGTAAGGATCAACTCCAGAGCCTTGCCCCTTCCCACAATTCGTGGCAGCCACTGCGTTATGCCGCTTGGCAAAAAATAGCCACGCTTGAGGTCTGGAACACCCAGTAGCGCCCTGGCTGAGGCGATTCTCAGGTCACAGGCCAGAGCCACGGCCAAACCAGGGCCAAAAGCATTGCCGTTCAGGGCAGCCACAACGGGACACTCGATACCAGCCACCATTCGCGACACGCTGTAACGGAGGCCGATTTCCTCAACTGATGCTGGGGAAGGGGAGCCGCTGAGAATGCTGTCAGCAAACTCAGCCATGTCTTCGCCGGAGCAGAAAGCCGCGCTGCCGGCGCCGGTAATGATAGCTGCTTTGATCTGACTGTCCTGGCTGATGCGTTGGCAAACGTCCTGCATCTCAAGGGCCATCTGCGCGTTGATGGCGTTGCCTGCTTCGGGACGGCTGAGGGTTACGAGAGCGACGTTATCTCTCTGGCAAAACTCAATGGCCGTGTAGCCCATCGGGTGTCTTCTACCTTTGAACCAAAGCCATCATAGCTAATGAAGGAAGCAGGTGTCAAGCCGGAGCGTCTGGTGTTGTCGGATACAGTCTCTTATGATCGTAACCTGAAAGTAAAGGATGGAACTGGCGCCGGTTGTTCAGCGAGAAGAGGATCACGGCAGCAGGGCGTTCTACGCCTCCGGCCCTGTCTCCTTCAGAAGATAGAGGCCCGGAAGCTGCCGGTACCGCTCGTCATAGTCCAGGCCATACCCGACCACGAAAGCATCAGGCACCGACAAGCCCACGTAATCAAGGGGGACGTCCACCTCACGCCTTTCGGCCTTGTCAAAGAGAGCGCAGACCCGCACCGAAGCGGGCTTTCTGCGGCGCAGGTACTCGAGAAGGAAACTCAGCGTCCTCCCCGTGTCTACGATGTCTTCGACTATGACCACGTGGCGCCCTTTCATCTCGCAACGCAGTCCTCTGACCAACTTGACTTTGCCTGAAGTCTCGGTCCTGCCTCGCCCGTAGCTTGACAGCGTAACGAACTCCACCTCCAGTGGCATATCCAGGCTGCGTACAAGGTCAGCCATGAACATGAACGAACCTTTCAGCGCTCCGAGCATGATGGGGTTCTTTCCTTCGTAGTCCCTGCGAACCTGGCTCGCCAGTCTGTCGACAGCGCGCCGTATTTCTCCGGGGGTCAGGAAGAGCTGAAGCTCGGACAGCTCTGGCCTCCTTCGCACGATTGCATGGTACGGACAAGGCAATTGTATTCCTTACTCAGCCTCGGCGGCAAACGCCGCTATGGTGCCCCATCCGCACCCTAACCGGCCCGATTATGGTCCTCCTGGCTGGGGCCCTTCAACCGCCACGGCAGGCCAGCGACCATGAAGTAGACCTCGTCAGCGTGACGTGCCAGGTACTGGTTGGCCTTGCCCAGCAGATCACGGTAGACCCGTCCCGACATGTGCACGGGCACCAGGCCCAGGCCAACCTCGTTGGAAACGATGATGAAGGTGGCCTTACTGGCCCGGTAACAGGATACAATCCCCTCGACCTCAGCCATGACGTCGCGTTCAGTCTCCCTGTAGTCGCCCCGCCCAGGCTCTGTGTCCCAATCCGCGTGCTTCGCCAATAACACATTGGAAACAAGTAGAGTGATGCAGTCGATGATGACCACCTCAGTGTTACCCAGCGCCTCACCTATACGCTGCCCCACGTGTGTGCTGGCTTCCAGTGTCTGCCAGCTTTGGGGACGCTGCCGCTTGTGCTCTGCAATCCGCGACTTCATTTCTTCATCGAGGGCAGCACCAGTGGCCACGAAGAGCACTCTTTCGCCCACCCGGCGGGCCATCTCCTGGGCGAGGCCGCTTTTCCCGCTTCGAGCCCCGCCGAGTATAAGAGTAAGAGTCCTGCTCATCTTAGATGTGAACCTCTACTTTGGCTTGAGCCAGCAGCGGGCGAAGTCCAGGAACCACCGTCCATCTCTTTCGACCCTGGCTCCCGCCAGTAGTTGCACCCGTCTGCGAAATATCGGCCCGTCGACTACCAGCGTGTGGTATTCACCCTGCTCGCCACAGACATCGCACCGTCCCTGCTGGTCCAGTGCCTGCAACTCGGCGAGGCAATGCTGGTCCAGGGTTCGCCCCAGCCAGTGCTGGTCGAAGATGGATGCGCTGGCCGAGACGACCAGAGCCTTGAAACCCGCCTCAATGAACTCGCCCAGGACCACAGTCGGGCTGATGCCCCAGAGGGGCAGGAGAGGCACGATTCCCAGCTCGCCGCAGACGCGCTCTATCCATTCTCTGTGCTCATTGATATAGATGTCGCCGAAGACCATCCCTTCCACCCCTTTGCGCTTCACCGACGACACGGCCTGCTTGAACTTCTTCTCGTATGCGGCCATGTCAGGCGGTATTGAATACTGAACAAGGGGGATGCCCACAGCTTCTGCCTGCCGCCGTATGATCCGCGCTCTGACACCGTGAAAGGACACCCTTCTGTACTCACTGGATATGAAGTTGACTAGGTATGCCACATCATGGCCCTGCCTCAGGGCCTTGTAGCATGAGAGACAGCCATCCTTCCCGCCGCTCCATGATGCTGCTACTCGCATTTCAGCCCTCCCTCGCCTTCAAGTTGCTCAGGTGACAGACATCATTCAGCACGGAAAGCAGCGCCCACCCGGCGTGACTGTCTATCACTGTAACCGAACAACTGTCCAGGGCCATCTGCCACCAGTGCTTCAGGTTCAGGCCGAGCAACTGGCATACCAGGGCCCTGAGAGCGCCGCCGTGTGCCACGACCACCACCGTATCTGTGTCCGTGTAACCCTCGAGCCGAACCGCAAACCGATGAACCCTGGCAGCCAACTGCCTGACGCTCTCCCCGCCAGGAAATGCCATATCTGGGTCGCGTGCCGTCCACCAGTTGAATTCCGGGACCTGACGCTTCATTTCGTCGAAGGTCAGTCCTTCGAGGTCGCCGAAGTCCATCTCACGCAGTTCCTCGCAGGGCACCACCTGCACCTGGTGTCCCAACGCCACAGTCCGGGCTGTTTGTATGGCCCTCTTCAGGTCGCTGCTGTAAACGGCGCTGATCCTTTCAGTGGCCAGCCTCTGCCTCACTGCCTCGGCTTCCCGAAATCCGGCAACGCTCAAGCCGATGTCGCTCCTTCCCTGGTAGCGCCCAGCCTCATTCCACTCAGTTCGGCCATGCCTTACCAGAATCAACCTGGGCAAGTATGCCTACCTCCTTATCTAGTTTGGTGCGGTCGCCAGCCGCCTGGCCAGACCTGCTCAACCTCACAAGTTATAGACGTCCCACGGGCCTATGAAATGCGTGCTCACGATCCTGGCCAGCAAGGGCAACAGAATGAGCACCAGCACCTCTACCACTTCGCTGATGGCACCGTAAGTGTCACCAGTGAGACCTCCCAGTCTTTGCCGGAACCATGATGCCATGCCGAACACAACGCAGCAAAGGGCAGCTATCAGTGCCAGACCGCCGTAACCGGCTACCGTCACCGAGATGACAATGGCCATCACGCTGGCTATCGCCACTCTGCCAGAGCTGGCTTGACTCTTGAAGGTCTGCCCCGTCCCTGTTTCCCTGGCATAGGTGAAGGAGCCTATGGCAAAGACCATGGCCCACCGGCTCAAGGAAGGCATCAGCAGAAGAGCAGGCACTCTCAGGTCATCAGATATGGCCGATAGGGCTACATACTTCAGCAGGATGATCAGGCAAACGCCGACCACGCCGAAAGTGCCAACATGGCTATCAGCCATGATTCTGAGCCGCTCCCTGGGCGAGGTCCGCAGCATGACCCCATCGCAGGTGTCCGCAAGCCCGTCCAGATGTAGTGCGCCCGTGATTGCCACCATGACAATGACCAGCAGCAGGTTGGTCAGAGACGCTGGGAGGGCCAGCTCAAGCAGTCTGTCGAGCCCTACCAGGATCAGCCCCAGCAGCAGTCCCGCAACAGGGAAGTAAACGACCGAACGACCCGTATCTTCAGCAGCGGCCTGGTGGCGTGGGGGCAGGGGGATGACAGTGAGAAACTTCAAAGCTAGAAGAAGTCCCAAAGTCCCTCCCTCTCCCGCTCCCGTCTCGGGTCACTTCTTCCTGGCGACACCTGCTTCATCAAAGGTAACCATCTCGTTCATTGTCTTCACCGCTGCCTCGGCCAGGAAGATGCCCAGAGCTGCCCCTGTGCCCTCTCCCAGGCGCATGTTCAGGTCAAGCAAGGGAGACGAGCGCAGCTGGGCGAAGACTGCTTTGTGGCCGGGTTCGGCCGACCTGTGAGCCGCAATAAAGTAGCCCTCTGCCACAGGCGACAGCCCGGCGGCAATAAGGGCAGCTGAGCCGGAGATGAGACCGTCCAGGACAACTGGTATGCGGTGCGCTGCGGCACCCAACATCACCCCAACCAGGCCGGCTATTTCGAGCCCCCCTACCTTGGCCAGCACGTCGAGCGGGTCGCCCGGGTCGGGTTGATTGATCTCCAGCGCCTGTCTCACCACGCGTACCTTGTTGGCCAACTGTACATCATCCACGCCGGTGCCTCTGCCCACGACTGCTTGCACCGGCCAACCCGATGTTGCCGCGCATATGGCAGCGGCCGCCGTTGTGTTGCCGATGCCCATGTCGCCGGTACCCACGATGTCGAGCCCCCGGGCAACCTCGGTCTGTACTACATCGATGCCGACTCCTATGGCCTGAAGCGCCTGCTCACGCGTCATAGCTGGTCCCCGGGCTATATTCCTGGTACCTGGCGCCACCTTCCTGTTGACAATACCCTGACACGGCCCCATGTCGGACTTCACTCCGATATCCGCGACTACAACCCTGGCACCGATAAGCCGGGCCAGGACGTTGATGGCAGCGGTCCCCTGGGCGAAGTTGTGGAGCATCTGCCTGGTGACCTCCTGAGGATAGGCGCTGACGCCCTCCTCCGCAACGCCGTGGTCTGCGGCCATAACGATGATGGCCTTCTTCTCCAGCACGGGCCTCGCCTCTCGCCTGATGCCGGCGATCTTGATGGCCAGGTGTTCCAGGCGCCCCAGGCTTCCTTGGGGCTTGGTCAGGTTGTCTTGCCGGGCCCTGGACGCTTCCATGGCCTGGTTGTCCAGTGGTCTTATAGTCTTGATGGTGTGGTTCAGGTATTCTTCCACTCAGCCTCTCCTTCCAGGGCATAAAAGAATTTCCCCTCGCTCTGCAGAGCGAGGGGAAAGCATACCCTCTGTTTAGATTCTCACCCACCTTCTCCGCGGAGGCACAAACGATCAGGGGCTGGCGTTCTGACTGTCACAGTAGGCGGGACTGTGCCGGAATTTCACCGGGCTTGCTCTCCATTTGAGCCCTGGCTCACGCTCGGGCACCCCCATTGCCATATTCAGTTTCGCTTATTCTACCACCAGCGCAGGTTCGGGAACAAATCCGCCCCGGCCCTATCCTCTGGGCAGCTCCAGTCCTCTGGTGGCGATGATATTCCTCATGACCTCGGAAGTACCGCCGGCGATGGTGTTCAGCAGGGTCTCGCGGCACAGGTACTCAATCTTCCCGTCAACAGGAGCCCACCGGGAGCCTTTCTGTACCAGTCCGCGCAGTCCCAGTATCTCCATTCCGGTGCTGGCCAGCCTTTGCGACAGCTCGCTGCTGAACAGCTTCGAGGCTGAGGCTTCGTAGGTGGTTGCAATGCGCTTGGTCTGGAGCCAGGCCAAGCGGTAGGAGAATATCCTGCCTATCTCGATCTCGGTGGCGATCTGCGAGATCTTCTGTCTCACCAGCTGGTCTGCCCTCAGTCGGGGTACCTGCTTTACATAATTCACCAGGGCTTCAAATGTCCGGTTGAGCCCACCGACGGTGAGGACGCGCTCGTACTCTAGAGCGGTAACGGTATAGTAGAAGCCGCGGTTCTTTTCACCGACCAGGTTCTTCCTGGGCACGAACACGTTGTCGTAGAACACCTCGTTGGTGCGTATGCCATCCACGCCCCACAAAGGCCGAAGACTGATCCCCGGGCTTGACAGGTCGACGATCATCAGCGAAATGCCTCTGTGCTTGGGCACGTTCGGATCGGTTCTGACTACAAGCCAGTGGTACTGCGCGAAATGACACCTGGTATTGAACACCTTCTGCCCGTTGAGGACAAAGCCGTCGTCCTTCTCTTCGGCCCGTAGCTGGACGTTTGCCAGGTCGGAGCCAGCCTGAGGCTCGCTATACCCCAGGGCGAACTCGATTTCGCCACGGGCGATCCTGGGCAGGTACTCCCTCTTTTGCTCTTCCGAACCGTAGAGCATGATGGTCGGCCCTGCAACGTTGGCTCCCACCACCAGGGCCTCCGGCGGCAGGGCGCCGGTATAGTCCAGCTCCTCGTGCACTATGAATCGATAGATCGGGGGCAGGCCCAACCCCCCGTACTCCTTTGGCCAGGTGGGTGTAAGGTATCCTTTCGACCCCAGCTTGCGGACGAACTCCCAGGTATGAGGACCCCACCCCAGCCCCGTCTCCGCCTCCTCCATGAGCTCCGGCGTTATCTCTTTCTGTAGAAACTCACGCAGCTCCCGCCGAAAGGCTTCTTCCTCATCGGAAAAGCGAAAACGCATTGCAGGCACCTCTAGGAATCTGATCGGGCTGATTATGAATTCTAGTCGATTTGCAGGCGTGGTGTCAAAGTGAGGCACGGC
>QMOF01000104.1 GCA_003650185.1 Chloroflexota bacterium
AGGCGACGGGACAGGCCCGCCTTCGGGAAGTGGTCCCGGTACAGGTCGCGGTGGCGGTAGGGGCAGAGGCAGAGGGAGCCGCTTGGGTCGGATGGGTGGAACAAGGGCCGGAGCCGGCCCGTCTGGGGACTGTGTATGTCCCAGTTGCGGAGCAACGGTTGCCCATCAGGTGGGAGTACCCTGCTATAGCATCAACTGCCCCAATTGCGGCACGGCGATGGTAAGACGATAGGATGATCCTCTCGGTTGCCAGCGGCAAAGGAGGTACGGGTAAGACGCTCGTGTCTACGAGCCTGGCGCTCGCGCTCCGAGAGCGGAGCGAGGTGCAGTTGCTCGATTGCGACGTCGAGGAACCAAATGCCCATATTCTTCTGAGGCCCACCATCACTGAAAAGCAACCGGTGCTCATACCCGTGCCGAGTGTCGACGAGAGCAAGTGCACGCATTGCGGCAAGTGCGCTGAGGTGTGCGCTTACAATGCTTTGGCTGTTCTCCAGCACCGTGTGCTAGTCTTCGCCGAGCTGTGCCACGGCTGCGGCGCCTGCTCCTACCTGTGTCCTGAGGATGCCATCGCCGAGGAAGGGCGAGAGGTAGGGGTGGTAGAGCTTGGTGAGGCAGCGGGCATGGAGTTCGTCGGCGGACGACTGAACGTTGGCGAGGCCTTGGCACCGCCTGTGATACGGAAGGTCAAAGAGCACATCAAGCCAGATAAGACGGTCATTGTCGATGTGTCCCCGGGCACTTCTTGCCCGGTGGTGGAAGCAGTGAGAGAAGCTGATTTCTGCCTTCTGGTCACTGAACCAACCCCCTTCGGACTGAATGACCTGGCACTGGCAGCAGACATGATCAAGGAGTTGGGCATACCGCGCGGCGTTGTACTCAACCGTGCTGGACAGGGTGACAGCGAGACCGAGGCGTATTGCAGGCAGGAAGGAATCCCCATACTGTTGCGCATCCCACTCGATAGAGAAATCGCCCGCCTCTATTCGCGGGGTACCAGCCTGGTAGAGGGTATGCCGGAGTGGCGGGTGGCTTTCCTCGGGCTGATGGACGATGTAGAGCAACTGGCCAAGCGGGTGGCGAAACGATGAAGGAGCTGGTGGTACTCAGCGGCAAAGGTGGCACGGGAAAGACTACGGTGGTAGCTTCCTTTGCTGCACTGGCCCAGGACAAGGTTATGGTCGACTGCGATGTCGATGCAGCCGACCTGCATCTGCTTCTCCAACCAACCAACAGTAAGGCCAATGAGTTCTGGAGTGGGCAGACTGCCTGTATCGACGAGCAGAAATGCAGCCAGTGCGGTCTTTGCCAAGATGTGTGCCGGTTTGGGGCCATCACCGACCTGAGGGTTGACCCGACCTCCTGCGAGGGATGCGGTTTCTGTTTCCATGTCTGCCCGGAGGCGGCCATCACCATGCGACCGAACCTCTCTGGGAAGTGGTTCATCTCGGATACCAGGTACGGGCCTCTGGTTCACGCCAGGCTAGGGGTGGCCCAGGAAAACTCGGGCAAACTGGTGACCTTGGTCAGGCAGGAAGCCAAGAAGATTGCCGAGGCGCAGCGATTTGATCTTACGCTAAGTGATGGGCCTCCCGGCATCGGCTGCCCGGTGATCGCCTCCCTCTCCGGCGCCAGCCTGGCCTTGATCGTGACGGAGCCCAGCCTGTCGGGCATTCACGACATGGACCGCGTTGTCGCCGTGTGCCGTCATTTCCGTGTGCCGGCCGTCGTGTGCATAAACAAGTACGACATCAACGAAGAGAACAGTCTTGCCATAGAGGAGCATAGCCGACAGCAAGGCGCAGAGGTTGTGGCCAGGATTGCCTTTGACAACGTAGTCACCGAGGCACTGTCGCATGGCGTGCCGCTGGTCGAGTACAGCACAAACGGCGTATCCCGCCAGATTCAAGACCTATGGCAAACGATTTCCTCGAGGTGGTGAAAGGAGGGGACAAGTATGCCGATATACGAGTACGAGTGTACTGTGTGCGGCGCCAGGTTCGAGTTGCGTCGCAATGTAGGGCAGAGTGATAGCGAGGTCAAATGCCCGAAATGCGGGGCGGACAACACGCGCAGGCTTCTCTCCCTTTTCGCCGCTCCTGCCTCAGGCGAGACCTGCGCTAGCAGCGGCTCTACCTGAGCGATATGATGTGTGAGGCAGTTCGCCTCACCCAAGACCTGTTCCGGAAGAGGAGGGGACAATGCCGGTCTATGATTTCAGGTGTCACCAGTGCGGCAAAGTATCGGAGGTATTCTTGCGCAGCCCCCAGTCCGAGACAGTGTGCTGTCCTTCCTGCGGGAGCGAGCGCACCGAGAAGCTCATCTCAGCGTCATACATGATAAAGACCGAGTCGTCCGTGCCGGGCGGCACCACCTGCTGCGGGAGGACGGAGCGCTGCGAGAAGCCACCCTGCTCCACCGAGGGCACCTGCCAAAGGGGATGAAAGTCACATCTGAGGAGGTCCAAGGTGAGGTATGCTATACCAGTAAATGATGGTAAGCTGGCGCAGCACTTCGGGCATTGCGAGTACTTTGCCCTCATAGACACAGATGAGGCTACGGGGACAATCGTACGGAAAGATCTGGTCAGATCGCCTGGGCATGAACCGGGACTTCTGCCAGTGTGGCTGGCGGAAGAAGGCGTCTCGGCTGTGATAGCCGGCGGGATGGGCAGCAGAGCGCAAGCATTGTTCAGGGAGAACCGAATCAAGGTGCTCGTCGGTGCCATGGGGAACGACCCGGAGCAGCTTGTCCTGGACTATATGAGAGGCAAGCTGGTGACCGGGGACAACGTGTGCGACCACTAGAAGAAAGTAGATGCTGTCGAAAGTGGGGTAGGAATCGAAATGGCAAGTGAGCAGGAAATAAGAGATGCGCTGAGCAGCGTGCTCGTCCCACAGGCGGCCCGTAGCGTGACCGACCTCAATCTGGTCCGAAGCATACAAGTAGGTGACGGCAAGGTCAAGGTGACGCTGGCTTCAACTGCACTGAGCGACGGGGCAAAGGAGTGGGTGGCTTCTCACGCCCGTAGTGCCATAGAAGGGATGCCGGGGGTGAAAGAGGCAAGTCTTGACTTCGTAGAGGCAGCGCCGCAGGAAATCAACCGCATCCGGCATAGCGTGGCTGTGATGAGCGGTAAGGGCGGGGTTGGCAAGTCCCTGGTGACCGCCCTCCTGGCCATCGCCCTGAACCGACAGGGCCACAAGGTAGGTATACTGGACGCCGACATCACCGGCCCGAGCATCCCAAAGATGTTCGGCATCAACTCGCACCCGGGCGGTAGCCCCAGCGGCATACTGCCGGTGCAGTCAGAGTCCGGGGTGAGCGTCATGTCCATCAACCTGCTCCTTCCCGCCGAAGACGAGGCCGTCATCTGGCGCGGCCCTCTCATTGCCAAGGCCATCCAGCAGTTCTGGCAGGAAGTGCTGTGGGGCGAGCTCGACTGCCTCATGGTCGATCTGCCGCCAGGTACCGCCGACGCTCCGCTCACGGTGATGCAATCCATCCCCCTCTCGGGTGTGGTCATCGCTCTCACACCCCAGGACCTCACAGCTATGGTGGTGCGAAAGGCAGTCAAGATGGCCAAGACGATGAACATCCCGGTCCTGGGCGTCGTAGAGAACATGAGCTATTTCGTCGTCCCGGAGACCGACAAGAGGATAGAGATATTCGGCAAGAGCAGAGGAGCGGAGATGGCGGAAGTCGCCGGGGCGCCGCTCTTGGGCCAGTTGCCGCTTGATCCCGAGCTGGCCAGGCTGTGCGACGAGGGGTGTATTGAACGCTATGCCTCCGAAGCCTTCGATGGTCTTGCCAGGAGCTTCGTCGATACCCTGATGAACGGCAAGGGACAGACATGAAAGGCAGCTATGTGCTTCTCATCGAGCTGCCCGAATCGCGCGTCATCCAGGTAGGCAGGCTGGGACTTCGCACCTTCCCCAGGGGTTTCTATGCTTACGTTGGGTCGGCCCTGAACCGTCTGGGTCCCAGGATAGCTCGTCACCTCAGGGTACAGAAGAAGTGTCACTGGCATATTGACTACCTTCTGAAAGAGGCCTCTATTAGGCAGGTGGTTATTTGTGAGACAAGTGACAGGGTGGAGTGTCGCCTGGCCCAAACCCTGGCCAAAGAACTGCCATCTGTAGTTGGTTTCGGGTCCAGTGACTGTCGGTGCAGCAGTCACCTCTATTTCGCACCTGAGCCACAGGAGCTGGAGCACTGTGTGCTAGAGGCCGCCACAACTCTGGCCAAGCCTTTTCGGCTTGAACGGCACCCATGCTTCAGCTATCCTGGTAGCCAAGTAGAAAGGGAATAGACATAGAACCGTTACCGGAACTGACAAGACCCTCGGCTGAACTTGGTCTGGTCTTCAATATCCAGAGATTTAGCATCCACGACGGTCCTGGGATCAGGACTACTGTTTTCCTGAAGGGATGTCCTCTGCGCTGTCGCTGGTGCTCCAACCCCGAATCGTGGTACCCGTACCCGGAAATAGCCACCAACGACTTGAAGTGCGCTCGGTGCGGCAAGTGTCAGGAGGTGTGCCCACAAGGAGCCATTGTAGTCGACCAGAGTGGAAGGCGAATCGACCGCTCGAGGTGTGACCAGTGCTTGAGGTGCGCCGATGTCTGCCCCACCGGGGGGATAGCCGTCAGCGGCAGGTACAGGACTGTCCAAGAGATAACCGAAGAGGTTGTCCGGGATAGCCTTTTCTACCAGAACTCGGGCGGGGGGATGACCCTATCCGGAGGCGAGCCATTAGCGCAGTGGGAGTTCGCAGCCAGGCTGCTCCGCGAATGCAAGGACCGGGCGATACACACCGCTCTCGATACCTCCGGATACGCTCGCTGGGAGGCGCTGGAAAAGGTGCTGGAGCATGCTGATCTGGTCCTTTTTGACATCAAGCATATGGACACGGAGCAGCACCACTGGGGTACCGGGAAGGACAACAGTCTCATTCTAGAGAATGCCCGCAGAACAGCATCAAAGGTGAGGACATGGGTAAGAGTCCCACTGATCCCAGGCTACAATGCCTCCGACGAGAATCTGGAGCGGATGGCCAGATTCGCGCGAGACATTGGGGCGGAGAAGGTCTCCTTGCTGCCATACCACATATGGGGGAAGGCAAAATACGCCAGGCTGGGCAGAGAGTACACCATGGAAGACACCCCGCTTCCGTCTGACGAGTTCGTTGCTCACTGCCAGCAGGTGGTCGAAGGTGTCGGGGCGAAAGCGACTGTTGGCAGGTAGAGCCCGTAGGGGAGCAACGTGGGTGCCACCGGACGCCAACCGCTGCGGACTCCTGGGAAAGGTCGCCATCGCCGACCCATGGAGCACCTGGTCAACCAGGGCCGTTGACCATATGCCCAAGCCCGGGAATCCCTGCGGGGTAGACCAATCCGCTGGGTTTGCCAGGGCAAGCACAAAGAGGTATCGAAATGAGACGTACAGGCTTGACGACGGACAGAACAGGGACTCCCGCTAAAGGATGTCCTCCACCTTCGGGCGCAGTACACTCTCAGGAACGGCACCGAGGCTCTGGTCCACAAGTTGGCCTTGTTTGAAAAACAGAAGTATGGGTATACTCATGACCTTGTACTGGCGGGCCATCTCCGGATTCTCGTCAACGTTCAGCTTACAGAACTTGACCTTACCCTTGTATTCCTCGGACAGCTTCTCTACTATTGGGGACACCATGCGGCAAGGGCCGCACCACGGAGCCCAGAAGTCCACCACTACAGGCAAGTCAGACTTCAGCACTTCCTGCTCAAATGTCCCATCGTTGACCTCTTCTACCATGCTGCCTTCTCCTCCGTCTCCTGCTCCTTCCCGCGGTCGCCTCACGACGGCGCGCCCTGCTCAGTTGCGGAACCTGGTTGCTACCGCGGGAGACAACCAAATACGACTTTTGAGGCGCGCCGATAAGATTCTAGCTCAGGGTCGGCTACTTTTCAACCGCGGCCGCTATCACGACAGCAGCCTGCCCACCCCGGCGCACGGCAGGTCAGGGAGCGGCTCGGGCCGTCACACACTGAGTACAAGCGGTGAACTCAGGTCATGCACCAGTCTGAATCGGGAGCTTTTCAGTTAGGCATGGAAGTGGTTAGGCTAACGATAGACGGCAAAGAGATCAAAGCCCGGAGGGGGGAGAAGATCCTGTGGGCGGCGCTGGACAATGACATCTACATCCCCAATCTTTGCGCCATTCGCGAGGCCGAGGTCCCCTTCGGTGGTTGCCGGTTGTGCTTTGTGGAGGTCGAAGGCAAACACTCACCGGTAACGGCTTGCAGCCAGACGGTCGAGGAGGGGATGGTGGTCCATACCAGCACGCCACAAGTAGACCGGCTGCGTCGCACCGCATTCGAACTTCTTCTTTCCCACCACGACCTCGACTGCCGCAACTGTGCCAAGAGCGGCAACTGTGAGCTTCAAAAAATTGCACGTCATCTGGGGCTCAAGCTCAAGCTGCAACGGTTCAGGCCCATACCCAGGTCACTGCCAATAGACTCCAGCCACCCCCTCTTCGTGTACGATCCGAACAAGTGTGTTCTATGTGGCAAGTGCGTCTGGGTCTGCCAGCAGAAGGGCAGCGGCAACATAGACTTCGCTTACCGTGGCCTCGATACCGTGGTCAGCACCTTCGCCGGCGTACCGATGGCAGACTCGGCGTGCAACTCCTGCCTCGAATGCGTTGACATCTGTCCTGTTGGCGCCCTGGTGCGCAAGAACAGCAACTCCAAGGAGGCGGCAAATGGATCTACGAATAACGACACTCAGTGAGAACACGGCGCCAGCAATGCCACGGGGTCTGCTCGGGGAGTGGGGCCTGAGCGTCCTGGTCGAGGCGGACGGTGACACCGCCCTGCTTGATGCAGGCCAGAACGTCTCGGCAGCCAACAACGGCGAGATCCTCGGCATAAACTGGCAGAAGATAGGTAGCATAGTCCTTAGCCACGGTCACTATGACCATACCGGCGGGCTGCGACGGGTCCTTGGGCGGATAAGAAAGCAGGTGAACATAATTGCCCATCCCGATGCCTGGGATGCCAAGTACGCCCACATCCCCCAAGTCAACTACTCCGCCTACATCGGAATTCCGTTCCAGAGACAGGAATTGGAGAGCCTGGGGGCCAACTTCATACTGACCCGCGAGCCTACGTGGCTGTCTGAAAGCATCGTTACCAGCGGTGAGATACCCATGACCACTGACTACGAGGTGATTGACCCGGGCCTCTGCGTCAAGAGAGACGACAACATGGAGCCTGACCCGCTCCGGGACGATCAGGCCCTCTTTATAAAGACAGAGCAAGGGCTGGTGGTCATTCTGGGCTGCGCCCATCGCGGCATCATCAACACACTGCGCCACGCCCGCCAGGTGACTGGCACAGAAGCCATCCACACCGTCATCGGGGGAACACACCTGTTCCGGGCCTCCGAGGTGCAGATGGAGCTGACCATCGCCGAACTCAAGGAGATGGGTATCCAGCGCCTGGGCGTGTCCCATTGCACCGGTATGCTGGCTGGCGCCAGGCTGGCACAGGAGTTCGGCGACAGCTTCTTCTTCAACAACGCCGGTACTACCATAACTCTGTGAAAAACAGCCATCGTTGCACCAGCAGACCGGTGCTACGGTGGCGGAGGGAGCGGCGGATGCGGAATCCGGCAGTGTCCTGGAGGATCATCCTGTTGGCTGTGCTGGTGGGCGTGTTTCTCGTTGGCGGGGCAGCATGCGTCACCGGCACGGAGACCGGCGATTCGCTGGTAAACTGGATGTACAGTTGGGAAGCGGCGTCCGAAAGAGCCCAGAATGAGAACAAGCCGGTCATGATCAGCTTCTACACTGATCTCTGCC
>QMOF01000105.1 GCA_003650185.1 Chloroflexota bacterium
AGCCAGATGCCCAGGAAAACCAGGGTCCTTGTAATTGACGACGAGCCCAAGATACGCATGTTCATTCGTGCCAACCTGGAGGCACGGGGCTACGAGGTGCATCTGGCTCAAGACGGGGTTGAGGGGGTGGAAATGGCAGCCCGCGTCGATCCGGACGTGATCGTCCTTGACGTGAACATGCCGCGCATGGACGGTATCACGGCCTGCCGCCGGATAAGAGAATGGGCGGACGTACCCATAATCATACTGAGCGTGAGGGAAGAGGAGACAGACAAGGTCAAAGCCCTCGACGAAGGAGCCGACGACTACGTCACCAAGCCCTTCGGTATTGAAGAGCTGCTGGCCAGAATCAGGGTGGCCCTGAGGCGTTCCGCAGGTATGAAGACGCCCGCCCCGGTGTTCTCCGGGGGTGGTCTGGAAGTGGACTTTTCCAGGCGGGCGGTGTGGCGGCACGGGCAGATGGTGAAGCTGACCCGGACGGAGTATGCTTTGCTGGCATACCTGGTGTCCAATTGCGGCAAGGTACTCACGCACAGGGAGTTGCTGCACAACGTGTGGGGCCCTGAGTATGGCGAGGAAAGCGAGTACGTGCGCACGTTCATACGGCAGCTCAGGCGCAAGATAGAGGACGATCCCTCAAACCCCAAGTTCATCGTGACAGAGCCCCGTATCGGCTACCGTTTCATCAAGCCTGACTGGAGCCCCTGACTGACGCCCGCTTCCGTCAGAGGGGGGGACACCCCGGCTCGCCGGGCCCCGAAATTCTCATGAATTCCTTACAACTGGTCCCCACATCCTTATGCCTGCCTCACGACTTCTCTCCTACCATGTCACCAGGCGTGAGAAGAACCACGAGAGGAGGGAAACCATGGAAGCAGAAGTCTTGTGGCCGATTGTTGCGCTCGCGGTGGCTCTCGGCCTGGCTCACTGGGGGCTGGTGCCGATGGCCCTGGAGGACCTGGTTGCCAGGCGTCGGGTGATAGGGGGCCTAAAAGCACCATGGTTGCTGGCGATACTGTTTGTGACCTGCCTTGGCTCCCTGCTATACCTGGTGGCCCATCCTGAGCTGGAGAAGGAAAACGCCCGACTCCAGAGGCAGGACTACTGGCGTAGTTGAGGTATGGACAAGCATAGAGAGAGCGACAGGAAGACAGTCCTGGTGGTTGACGACGATCGTCTGCTGGTGAAGACGATAGAGCTGTGCCTGAAGAAGCGGGGCCACAACGTCAGGGCTTTTCAGAAGGGGGTCGATGCCGTCAAGTGTCTGGTTGACGAGAGACCGGATGTGGTGGTGCTGGACATCAGGCTTCCAGACTGCGACGGCTGGTTCCTGGCCAGACTGCTGGACAAGCTGGAGCTGGCTGACAAGGTACCGCTGATCGTGGTCTCTGTACTGGAACCCGACCGGGCGGTGATGGCTGAAGCCAGGCCTTACGCCTACATCCAGAAGCCTTTTGACATGGGGCAGCTCATGCAGGCGGTGGAAGCAGGCCTGGCCAAACAGAGAGAGCAGGGCAGCACAACATGCATCGCGGGTGGGTAGAAAGCGCGTCTGGAAAGGGCAAACAGACGCAGGCCAGCGCCCCCGGCGCTGGCCTGCGTGTCGGTTCCAGCCTGAGCTAGGAAGCCGTTGGGCGCCCAGCCGCTGGCTTCGTGGTCGGTGCGGGATGGTGCTCTGCTTCCTCCTCGGGCGCGGCTTCGTGCATGCGAAGCAGTCGGTTAGCCACAATGACCCAGATCATTGCCCAAGCAACAAGGGCAGCCGAGACGGCGAACTCCATCCAGTGCGGGAAGTAATCGTAGCCCAGCCGTCCGCCAAGGGCAAGCCAACTCACATCGAAGCGGTTCAGTATCAACCCACCGATGACCAGCAAGGCGGCCCCGAAGAGCTTGGGCCTGCTTTGTCTCACGCTGGGTCGCGACAGCAACACCATCGGCAGGACCACACCGACGACAACCTCGATCCACCACAGAATGGTCCTGGGGTTGTCGGAGAAGGCCAGGCTTAGCTCTTTGGCGAACACGAGGTCGCCTATCTTGAGGACCAGGTAGACGCCCAGGATGTATGGGATGGCCCTGCCGAGCCCCGCCAGTACATCCGTGGACAGCTTGTGGCCGAAGGCTCTGCTGCTGAGCGTCGTCTCGAAGATCACCATGGCCGGGCCCACGGCTACGGCCGAGGTGAGGAACAGGAGCGGCAGCACCGGCGTGTACCACAGCGGGTCGAGGGTCTCCGGCATCATCAGCAGCATGGAGCCCAGGGAGGACTGGTGCAGCGTGGAGAGGACGATACCAGCGATCACCAGGGGTATCTGGATAGACCGGATCGCCTTCAGCGGGACATGCCAGCCAAGGCGCTCGAATACGACTGGGCTGAACTCCAGGGCCAGGACGATCGTGTACGTCATGACGCACATGGCCACTTCAAACAGAGGGGAATGGACGTTCCAGTAGATGATGGCGTGCCAGATGTACCATGGCTGGCCCAGGTCCACCAGCAGCGCCAGGATTACCAGCGTGTAGCCGAGGAACGCGGTCAGGATGGCCGACCTGATCACGGTATGGTATTTCTCACGGCCGAAGATGTAGACTGCGCCTGCCAGAGTGAACCCGCCCGCCGCCAGGGCCACGCCGCAGTACAGGTCGAAGCTGATCCACAGGCCCCAGGCACGGCCATCGCTCAGGTCGGTCATAGCCCCGAGACCATTGATGTAGCGGTACAGTACGGTTGCCAGGCCGAGAATGGCTACAGCGCTCAGGATCAAGGTGCCGAAAGGGAACCCACGTCTTTCTTCCGCTACTTCGTGACCTGTCATTTCGTCACCTCTTCCTTGGCCTGATGGTCACCGGCTCTTGCGGTGCTCATCCTCTGCCGTCGCTTGTTCAGCCAGTATATGCCGGACATCAGCGCCGCCACGGCAACAAGCGCAGGCGGAACGGCGCTCATGGCCCGCGCCGGATTGACGGTCACCGCCTCTTCGCCCAGATTGGGGAACCCGAGCTCTGTGAAGGGAACGGCCGACAGATAGAGCCAGGACGTGCCACCTACCTCCTTCTCACCGTAGATGTGGTTGACGTATTTGCCCGGGTGGGCCGCAATGCGCTCCCTGGCCTCCTCGATGAGGGCCTCCCGGTCGCCGAACTTCAGGGCGCCGGTGGGGCAGGCGGCCACACAGGCTGGCTCCTGGTCCGTCCCGGGCCAGCGGTTGACGCACAAAGTGCACTTGCGGATCCAGGGCCAGCGGTCCCACCACTCGAAGGTGGGGATGCCGAAGGGGCAGGCCATCATGCAGTAGCGGCAGCCGATGCACCGGCCCTTGTCATAGATCACCGGCCCGTCGTCTCGCTTCTGTAGAGCGCCGACGAGGCAGGCCGCCACGCATGCCGGGTCTACACAATGCATGCACTGGATCTTGGTGAAGACCCACTGTAGCCTGCCGTTGTCCTCGATCTCGGTGAAGCGCACCTTGGTGAAGGTCTTGCCCGACAGATGCGGCGGGTTCTCGTAGGTCCCGCGGTTGACTGTTTCCTCTGCCGGCAGCCCGTTCCACTGCTTGCAGGCGACCTGGCATGCTCTACAGCCTATGCATTTCGTGGTGTCGACGAGCACTCCTTTAGGCATGTTACGCCCTCCTCACATTGCACAGGAAAGTCTTGTACTCCGGTATGGTGGTGTTGGCGTCTCCCACGTGCGGCGTGAGGATGTTACCGCTATCGCCCTTGGAGAGGCCGCTGTATCCCCAATGCCACGGTACGCCTATGTGGTGAACGGACCTGCCGTTCACGACCACCTTGCGGAACCGCTTGGTAACTACCGCTATCGCCTCAATCTCTCCCCGGGCCGAGCTCACAATGACCTTGTCGCCCGCCTTGATGTTCAGGTTGTCGGCCAGGTCCTCGCCGATCTCTACATACATGTTGGGCATGAGCTCGTTCAGCCAGGGTAGATTCCTGGTCATGATCCCGGTCTGCCAGTGCTCGGTGCAGCGGTACGTGGTGCCAACGTACGGGAACCTGGCCGCGGTGCCACGGTCGTTCTTCAAGTCCCCGATGAAGGCCGCCGGGTTGTTCACCGTCGCCGACATGAGGTTTACTCGGTTGCCGTCAGCGTCCACGACAGGGCTCTCCCACGGCTCGTAGACCTCGGGAAGAGGGCCGTCCTTCAGGCCGTAGCCCCAAATGCGGGCCACGCCCTCGGGCTTCATGATGAAAGGCAGGCGGGCCGGCTCGCCATCGTCCAGGGCCACTTTGATGGGCTTCCATCCACCATCAGGAACGTCACCGGACCATCCGCCGTCCCATGAGATCACCGGGTGCTCGCTATCCCACGGTTTACCTTCGAGGTCGACCGAGGCGCGGTTGTAGATGATGCGCCGATTGAGTGGCCAGCACCACGACCAGTCGGAGTAGAGGCCGATCCCGTTCAATGACCTGTCCACGGTGCCGCGCTTCTTGAGCTTGTTTATGGCTGTGAAGCTGTTCCCCAGCTTGGTGTACTCCACCTTGGCCTCCGGGAAGTCACCATCCCTGTCCTCATTCCAGGTGTTGTACTGGTTGCAGTAGAGCCAGTTGCCCGAGGCGGTCCTGCCATCCGCTTGGAGATCAACGAAGCTGTCGATCAACTCTCCCTTCTTGTACTCTCGGCCTTTAGCGGTGGTGAAGTCCACCAGAGCGTACCCGTTGATCTCCCTGGCCACCTCATCCGGATCGGGGTGCTCGCCGTACGGCCAGTCGAGGTTGACTATCGGATCAGGGAACTTGCTGTCCTTCTCGGCGGCGTAGAGCTCCTTCAGTCTGGCCATAATCAGGCTCATTATCTCCAGGTCGGGCTTGGCCCCGCCCGGGGCGTCGACGGCCTTGTAGCGCCACTGTGCCCAGCGGCCGCTATTGGAGATGCTGCCCTCCTTCTCGTAGGAGCAGGCCGCCGGGAGGACAATCACCTCTGTGTCGATGTCCGCGGGCGTAGTCCCAGGCCTTTTCCAGAACTCGGCGGTCTCGTTCAGCCAGATGTCCACCGAGACCAGCCATTTGAGATTGCCCAGGGCCTGGCGCTCCCCGTTGGAGTTAGGCCCGCCTACTGCCGGGTTCTGGCCCCAGACCCACAGACCCTCGATCTTGCCCTCGTCCATGGCTTCAAACAGGCCTATATGTGCGTAGCTTTTGCCGGCCTTTACCTTGGGCAAGTAGTGATAGCTGTCATTGACGTCGACCTCAGGCCACCAGGCCTTGAGCAGGCTGGCGGCGTACTTGGGGGTGTGCTGCCACCAGTTGGCCGGATCAGTGCCCTCCAGTCCATCGGGGGGGCTGATGTTGGCCGGCGTGGTCCTGGCGAGATAGCCTGCAAAGGTCTGGTCGCCATCGCTATCGTTCGGCACCTTGAGGTAGCCGGGCAGGATATGGCTCAGCAGGCACATATCTGTGGACCCCTGCACATTTGATGTGCCGCGCAGGGCGTTGATGCCGCCGCCTGCTACGCCCATGTTGGCCAGCAATAGCTGGAGAATGGCGTAGGCCCTTATGTTCTGGGTACCGTAGGTGTGCTGGGTGGTCCCCATAGCATAGCAGATGGTGCCTGCCTTGCCCCTGGCGCCGGTCTTGGCATATTCGGCGTAGACTGCCTCCAGCTCGTCAACCGGGACGCCGGTGATCCTGGAGACCGTCTCTGTATCGTAGCGCCGGTAGTGCTCCCACAGCAGCCTGAGAACGCAACGCTCCTCCAGGTCACCCCAGGCTACCTCGGGGAAGGGATCTTCCCTCTTCTCCCACCCGGACCAGTAAGGGCTGAGCAGCTTCGCCGAGGCGCTTATGGGGCTGGCGTACTTCCAACTGCTGCTGTCGTAGGATGTGCCGGTCCACCCGCTGAAGAGCCCATTCTGGCCCTCGTCGCCGGGCAGCTTTACCTTCTCATCAATGATGTAGGCGGCGTTGGTGTACTGGGTAAGGTACTCGATGTTGTAGTCCTGCGGGTGCTTCCGCATGTCTTCCAGGACGTAGCGTATCATGCCGCCGATGAAGGCAATATCAGTGCCCGATCTGATTCGGACATAGAGATCCGCCTTCGATGAGGTGCGGGTGAAGCGGGGGTCGACGTTGATAAGCTTGGCCCCGCGCTCCTTGGCCGCGGTGATCCACTTGAAGGCAATAGGGTGGTTCTCCGCCGCGTTGGAGCCGATGATCATGATGCAATCGGCGTTCCTGAGGTCGATGTAGTGATTGGTCATGGCCCCTCTACCAAACGACTCTGCCAGAGCCGCAACTGTAGAGGAATGTCATATACGGGCGCAGTGTTCGAGGTAGACCACCCCCAGGGCGCGGTTCATCTTGGCCAGCAAGTAGCATTCCTCATTGTCCAGCTCGCCGCCGCCCAGAGAGGCCATCTTCTCGTTGCGGTTGACGGTCTTCCCGCCCTCCTGAAGCACGAGACTCTGGTCGCGTGTGTCCTTTACCCAGCGTGCAACCTTTTCTATCGCCTCGGTCCACCCCAACTCCTGCCAGTCGCTGGCCCCCTTGGCCCGGTACAACGGCTTGGTAAGCCGGTACGGGTTGATTTCGCCATCAACCTGGTGGACCTGGGCCATGGCCTGCCCCTTGGGGCACAGCGAGCCCTGGCTGATGGGGTGCTCGGGGTCCCCCTCTGTGGTGTAGATTATCTTGCCAGGCTCGTCCTCCTTCTCGTGGCTGCGCACGATGGAGCCGCAGCCAACGGAGCAGTAGCAGCAGATGGTGTGCCCCTCCACATTACGTACCCTGAGTGGAATCTGCGTAACGGCCTTCGCTCTCCCACCGGTGAGATGAATGAGGGAAGCGGCCATACCAGCGCTGGCTCCCGATAGCTTGAGAAAGTCCCTACGGCTCAGTTCCACAAGGCATCTCCTCCTTTCTGACCGACCGCACAGGGAACAGACACTTGTGGGACTGTCCCCACGAGGCCTTCAGTGCTTTCACATGGCGCCTCGCCCCCAGGCGCAGCACCGCATACCGTTCCGCGAACCCTGTTCCCAGGGTATCAGGCTGTACGAAGCCAGCCAACTGCCAAAGCGCGCGTGCCTATATGGCATTTGTGCTTAGCGACCGAGGCGCATAATGCCCCATCTTGTTCTATTTCTATGCGTATCATCGAAAGTAGGTCTGGACTAGGAAGTCAACAAGACCCATCCGGGTATTAATCCCGCATAGACCTATCAGCGCCCGCCTTGTCAGCTTGTGATCATTCACCCGGGCTACCACCCAACAGCGGCGTGGCGCTGTCGGATCACATCCTGACTTCTCCCTTGCTGACAGCGGCCTTCCTGGCGCGCCACTCCTTGAAGGCCGAATAGAGGGGGCGGATATTGAGATACCACACGAACGCCACTGGCAGGAGGATGATGGGTACCGCCAGTACCATTGCCAGTATTACCTGCCACTGCATTCCGGTTCCTCCTTTTCTTGTGCGTAGCCTTGGGTGCCCTGTTAGGTTGCGAACAGGATAGCCCCTCACTGGGGAATGTGACTTCCGCCGGAATGCCTGTTCATCTTTGCCGGAATGCCGTGTGCTCCCGAGCGCCAGGCAGGCATATATGCCTGCTGCTGCAAGACGGTCATCGAAGACACTCGGCCCTTGGTGCACTACGGTCCAGCCGGGCCAGTGCCTTGCTCATGCGTCTACTTAGTCAGAGTCGCCGAAATTGCCTAGTGGCTCTAGGTGTTAGTGCACAGTCACCATGTATTTGCTCCTGACGATATACATTTTTGGCGGATGCAAGCACTGGCAATGCAGGCTAAGATGGGACTTGGCGCTGGACGTGGCTGGATGCCCGTCGGGGGGTGAGGGGGCCGCGTGGTGG
>QMOF01000106.1 GCA_003650185.1 Chloroflexota bacterium
GCCCTATTACACCGGGCAGACCGAATACCCGCATATGGAGCCACCTCCATTGATCTTTCTCATCCGGAGAATGGCCCCTATTCTACCTGTCTACTGTCTCACATGTATCTGAACGAGCTCACCTTGCAGGCTCTGCAGATAGCCTTTTGACACTGTTCGCCAAAGCTGATAAGTTTAGTTCCAGTTCGTGGGACATTCCACAGGGGACAGACCGGAAGGTCTGTCCATATGTTGTCTGGGCACTTGTCAGCAAGGGTGCCCATCGGAGTAGGTAGCCTGGAGGAGTCCATAGTGGTGTCAGAGATAGGCAGTGTTGACATGGAGAAGATCGCGTCGCTGGGAAAGAGGCGCGGCTTCATCTTTCAGTCGAGCGAGATCTACGGAGGGCTGGGCAGTTGCTGGGACTACGGGCCGCTGGGCGTTGAGCTGAAGCGCAACGTGAAGGAGGCGTGGTGGAAGGCAATGGTGCAGGAGCGCGATGACGTAGTGGGGATTGACGCCAGCATCCTGATGCATCCTCGAGCCTGGGTAGCCAGCGGACATGTAGAGCAGTTCGCTGATCCACTGGTGGAGTGCAAGTCGTGCCACCTCAGGTTCCGAGCCGATGACCTGAAAGAGAACGCCTGTCCTAGCTGTGGCGGCGAGCTGACCGAGCCCA
Organism: Chloroflexota bacterium; assembly: GCA_003650185.1. Classification (GTDB taxonomy): domain Bacteria; phylum Chloroflexota; class Dehalococcoidia; order UBA2247; family RBG-13-53-26; genus B9-G15. The sequence continues at coordinate 659 of QMOF01000106.1, forward strand.
GGATGTTCAACCTGATGTTCAAGACCTTTATGGGCCCGGTGGAGGACGATGCTGCCGTAGTCTACCTCCGACCGGAGACGGCACAGGGCATCTTCGTCAATTTTGAGAACGTGCTCAATACCTCCCGCAAGAAGCTGCCTTTTGGCATTGCCCAGATAGGCAAGGCCTTCCGCAATGAGATCACTACCGGGAACTTCATCTTCAGAAGTCGGGAGTTCGAGCAGATGGAGCTGGAGTTCTTTGTCAAGCCCGGAACCGACAAGGAGTGGTTCAACTACTGGGTGCAGGAGAGGTTCAACTGGTACGTGAAGCTGGGAATAGATGAGGAGCACCTCCGCCTGCGCCGGCATGGCAAGGACGAGCTGGCCCACTATGCCATCGAATGCTACGACATCGACTACCTTTTCCCCATGGGCTGGTCGGAACTTGAGGGAATTGCCAACCGTGGCGATTTCGACCTGAAGCAGCATGCTAGGTACAGCGGAAAGGACCTGACTTGCTTCGACGAGGAGACCCAACAGCACATTACCCCCTACATCATTGAGCCTTCGGCTGGAGTTGACCGCTCCGTTCTGGCCTTCTTACTGGATGCGTACCACGAAGAGATAGTAGAGAAGGAAAAGAGAGTGGTGCTGCGGCTTCACCGGGATCTTGCGCCCATTAAGGTGGCTGTGCTGCCCTTGAGCAGGAATGAGAAGCTGGTGCCCTTTGCCAGGGAGGTCCATGCCGAGATACGGGGGGCCTTCATGACGCAGTACGATGACTCTCAGAGCATAGGCCGACGGTACCGACGCCAGGATGAAATCGGGACGCCGTTCTGCGTGACTATCGACTTCCAATCCCTCGAGGACCGCCAGGTCACCATCAGGGACAGGGACTCCCTGAAGCAGATCAGGGTTCCCATAGGAGTATTGAAGAGCACCCTGGCAGCCAAGCTCGCCGGGGAGCCGCTCGATGTGCTGCCGCCGGGCGGCAGCAAGTGGCTGGGCTTCGATAGCTAAGGCGGCCTGCCTAGACCGCGCATCGCCGCGTGCCGGGCTAAGAAGTGCCCACGTTGGGCAGCCGCTCAAGCGCTGCTTGGACCTGTTCCTCCGCGAACTGTTGGTCTTCCACAGCACCTTCGAAGAACTCCTTGAAGGTGGCGACGTCCAGGTTGCTGTTGCCGTTCATCACAAACAGGATGTTCTTGCGTTCGTTCTTCTCCTTGCAGGCCAGCGCCTCGTCGGCCACCACCTTGACCGCGTAAGAGGACTCCGGTGATGGTACCAGCCCTTCCGCCCGAGCGAAGGCCACCGCCGCTTCGAAGGCCTGGCGCTGTGTGCAGACCTTAGCCTCAATCTGCATCTCCCGGTACAGGGCGCTTACCAGGGGTGAGATACCATGGTAGCCCATCCCGCCAGCCCGGATGCTGGGTGGGACAAAGCCGTGACCCACGGTATATATCTTCAGCACCACCGCAAGCCACCCAGTAGCCACTTCCCAAGCACAGGCCGACTATGGCCCAGCCGACCAGCAGCCCACTCGCGGACACATCTCTGGCAACAGAGGCACAGGTGCAGACCCCGGCCTCGCCGTTGGTGTCGTCGGTGCCGTCTTCCTCAGCCTGCTCCTCAATGGTGATGAAGTCGGTCTTGACTTTTGTGTGAGAGCCGCCAGGCCCCGTTACTTTGAGGAGGACAGTGTACGTCCCTGGTGATGACCAGGGCCAGGATGGGTTCCGCTCGGTGGAGTCCGCTGTCCCATCATTATCGAAGTCCCACTCCCAGACAGTGATGGCCACGATGGAACGCCGAGATGATGTCAGATCTGACTTCGCACCACCCCCTACGCCACTTCCCGCCTCAGCGTCAGTGAAGACAGGACTATGAACACTCCGGCAAACCCCAGCAGGATCAGCAGGTTGGAGCCAACGGGCCAGTCGAGCACGCTGGCGCCCTTTATCATCACCTCCCTCACGGCGCGGTTGGCGTAGGTCATCGGCATCAGGTAGGAGATCCACCGGAGACTCCACGGCAGGCTCTCCACCGCCCAGAACAGCCCACCTAGCAATGCCTGGGGGAATATGACCAGAGGCATGAACTGCACTGCCTGGAACTCGTTGCGAGCGAAGGTGGACAGGAATATCCCCAGGTTGACGGCTGTCATGGCCATGACGATCACCGCCAGGACGACCACCCCCAGGCTGCCCGCATAGTTGATGTTCAGAACGTACACTGTGAACAGCAGTATTACCATCGACTCCGCCAGCGCGAAAAGGCCAAACCCCAGCATGTAGCCGAGCACCGACTCGGCCCGGCTCAAGGGGGACGCCAGAAGCCGCTCCATGGTCCCCTGCGCCCTTTCCCGCAGGAAGCTGACCGATGTCAACAGGAACACGAAAAGGAACGGAATGAGCACCAGGAAGGCCGGGGCAAGGTAGTCCAGCGTCCTGAAGCGGGGCCCACCGTAGATAAAGACAGGCTTCACGTCGATCATGCGGCTTCCCGCACCTGGCACGGCGGCCAGGGCCTCCGGTATTGCCTGTGCCACACCCTCTCTGATGTATCCCGCGACCTGAGGGTCGGACCCCTCAAGCACCAGGCTGAACGACGGGCTGTCCCCCGTGACCGCGCTCCGGGTAAGATCGAACGGGAAGACCAACGCCGCCTGGAATTCGCCGTCCTTTATCTGTGCCATCACCTCGTCCCGACTCGACTCCACCAGGGTGAAATCAGTGCTCTCCTCAATGGCGGCCACGATCTGCCCAGCCATCGATATCGACGCCACCGGCTCGTCCTCGTTGACCACGCCGACGGTGACACCTGACGGCTCCAGCTCTATGAGATAGCCCACCAATGAAAGGACGATTATGGGTATGAAGAAGATGAGGGCCAGGGTGCGGCGGTCGCGGCGGAACTGGGTGATGATGCGCCCTGCCAGGGCTGCGATCCTACCCCAGCCCACCACCACCCCCTGTGAAGCTGAGAAACGCCTCCTCCAGAGTAGAAGCGCCGCTGCGCTGGCGCAGTTCGTCTGCACTGCCCTCGGCCAGGATAAGCCCCTGCCTCATCAGGCCCAAACGATGGCAGTGCTCCGCTTCGTCCATGACGTGGCTGGAGACGACTATGGTCACCCCCTCCTGGTTCAGCCGGTAGAAATGTTTCCAGAAGGTCATCCGCAACTGGGGGTCTATGCCCACGGTGGGCTCATCGAGGAACAGCAGCACCGGGCTGTGCACCAGGGCGCAGGCCAGGGATGCACGCCTCCTCATGCCGCCGCTGAGGGTAGCCACCACACTGTTGGCGCGGTCTGCGAGCTCTACCAGTTCCAGAAGCTCGTGAAGTCGCGATCGCGATGAGACGCCGTAGACTCTGCCGAAGAAGAGCAGGTTCTCCCACACGGTGAGGTCCTGGTAGAGGGCGTCCGCCTGGGTCATGTAGCCGACCTGCGACAGGACTTCCTTGTTGGGCATCAGTTTGCCCAGTACGCGGGCTTCGCCGGCTGTCGGCTTGAGCAGCCCCACCAGCAGCCGAATGAGGGTGGTCTTGCCCGACCCGTTGGGACCGAGCAGACCATAAGTCTCACCGGGCCTCACCGTCAGGTCTACCCCGTCAACCGCCCGTATCTTGCCAAAGTGCCGCTTCAGCTCGCGGGTCTCAACGACTGTCCTGTGCCAGGTGGCCTCCTTTGCCTCGCACAGCACGACCACAGATTGACAGCTACGTGCCATCAAACCTGTGGGCAGACGCCGTCGACGCCGAACATTGTATTGCCGCATCGCATAGCACGTCAACGTAGCGAAGTCTCGGGCGGCGGATGTCTTGTGCACCCGTCCTTTCCGGGTCAGGCAAGTGTTACCAGGGTCACATACTTTGGCGGGGCCGGGCTGCATAAGAAGAAAGGCGTCTGCGCGGCCGAGAAGGAGAGTCTCTACATGTGTGCCAGTGAGTTATCGCCAACAGCAAGGGCCAGGGAGTTTCCGCCGGGGCTTGACTGGATGAACACGGAGGCGCCTTTGACCCTGGCGCAGCTCCGGGGCAAGGTGGTAGTCCTTGATTTCTGGACGTACAGGTGCATCAACTGCATCCACGTCATACCCGATCTGAAGCAGGCCGCATCATCCTGCGCTATGGCCTGGAGCACCCCATCGTCAATGACTGCGATTTCAAGGTATGGCGCGCCTGGGGTGTGCAAGCGTGGCCCACCCTGTTCGTCATCGACCCTGAGGGTAGGGTGGTGGGGCGACACAGCGGCGCAGGGGTGTACACCCTCTTCCGGCCGGTGATCGCCCGGCTAGTGCGTGCCTTCGACTTCCGAGGGCTGCTTGATCGCCGCCGGCTGCGATTAAGGGTGGAGAAGGAGCAGCAGCCCCAGGGCCTGCTCTCATTTCCCGGCAAGGTCCTGGCCGATGGCCCGGGGAACCAGCTATTCATCACCGACGCCAACCATCACCAGGTGCTGGTGATAGGCACCCTCATCGGCGAGGTGCTGGAGGCCATCGGCAGCGGCGAGGCGGGTTTTGAAGACGGCGATTTCCGCACCTGTTCCTTCCGTAGTCCTCAGGAGATGGCCCTGGACACAGACTGCCAGATCCTCTACGTGGCAGACACCTACAACAACAAGATCAAGAGGCTGGATCCCGAGAGCAAGCGGATCGAGACGATCGCCGGTGGCGTGCGTGGCTGGCGTGACGGTGCAGCCCCGCTGTTCTACGAACCGGGCGGCATCGACGCCGCGATGGGCAGGCTGTATGTGGCTGACAGCAAGAACCACGCGGTCCGCGTGGTTGATCTGGCCACGCTCCGAGCCACCACGCTGGTACCGGAGACGCTGGAGATCACTATCCACCTTAGCTAGCGGTAGCATGTCCGGTGCTGCCGCGCAGTGTCATGCGTCAGGTTTGGCAGGGACGGGAGATTGAGGAACAGGGGCGGCACAGACGGCCGCCCCTACTTCGTGTAGATACAGGGGGGTGAGCCTACATCAATCGGGCCAGAATCTTGCCGAAGAGCGGCCCGACAAAGTACCACATAAAAGGCAGGAAAAGCACCGTGTAGCGCCTGCTCAGTTCCTTCTTGTAGTCCTCCAGATAGTCGGCGAAGGTCTTTCGCTGAAAGCAGAGCAGTTCCTGCGACTTGCTGGTGTCATACCAGTGAAGATAGGAAGGCTCCTCGGGGAACCTGTCTGCCGGTGGCAGTGGCAAGCGCATCGTACCCAGGATCGCCCCCGTCATGTCCTTGTACAGCATCTGCTGACCGGGCCCCCCGCCGATGACCAGCGTGTTACCTTTGACCATGTCGAACCTTCTGATGGCGTTGGCTATGGCCGTTGCCACATCCTCGGGGTGGCAGAACTCGACCCTGTTGTGCAGTGGTATGCTGAACAGCCGTTTGAGGTCCCTTACCGAGAAAGCGGAGTAGAGCGTGGCCGACAAACGCAGTATCACGTAGTCAATGCCCGACTCTCTGATCACATTCTCTGCCTGGAGCTTCGTCTGCCCGTAGGGCTCGCTGGGATGGGGAGCATCCCTGTCCGGGCTCAAGGGGCGGTCGGTTTGGGGGGTGGGACCGAAGACCGCCACCGACGAGGTGAACACGAACGGGATGTGCCCCCCCTCTCCTTTGAGAAGATCGACCAGCACCCTGGTGCCCCCTACGTTGACCCTGTCCGCCAGCTCCGGCCTCTGGTTGGCCAGGGGTGGCAGGATGCCGGCCATATGAACGACGGCGTCGACGCCAGCGAGTGCTCGCCGCACTGAATCGGCCTGGGTTATGTCGCCCCAGAACACAGCCGCCCGCTGGTGAAGCTCTCGCACACTTTTGTGATTGCGAGGGGTGTCCAGGTCGAACACCCGTACCTCAAACCCCTCTTCCAATAGCTTGTTGCAGACGGTGATGCCCAACCGCCCTGCTCCACCCGTCACCAGTACCCGCACTGCTCTCCTCCTTGCGCCTTAGCAAAACATGAACCAGGCCCTCGGCCTGTCTGCCTCGGGAACATGGTTTGCATGACGTCATTAGTTTGCATTTCGCTAACCATTCGCATTATACCAACGACAGCCCTCGTTGTCAAGGGGGGCAGCGCGGCTCGTAGCCATCTCGACCAGGGCGGCCTTGGCGAACCCGCATTCCTTTTGGTGGTCGGGCCAGGCCGTGAGTGGCGGTAGAAGACACCTAGAGGAGGCGGACGATGATCCTGCCGAAGACCGGACCGATGAAGTGGCGCATCAATGGTACCACGATAAAGGAGAACGGCCCGGCCACATTCCGCCGCAGGTCCATGCAGAACTGCTCGAAACTCTTTCGCTGGTAGTCCAGCAGTGCCTGGGACTCGGCGGTGTCGTACCAGTCGATGCAGTAGGGAACCTTGCTGAACTTGTGCGCAGGCGGCAGGGGCAGCCCGAGGGCACCGAAGGCACCGCCCAGTATGTCCCTGTAGACCATACGCCTCTCAGGCCCACCCGCAACCAGCATCGTCTTACCCTTGACGATGTCGAAGCGCTCAATGCAGCGGGCGATGGCCAGGGCCAGGTCGTCCGGATGGCAGAACTCCATGCGGCTGTGGAGGGGCACACGGAACATGAGCTTTATGGCAGTGGTGTCCAGCTCCATGGAGCCGGTCATGCGCAGGATGACGTAGTCAATTCCGGACTCTTTGATCAGGTTCTCGCACTCAAGCTTGGTGTGGGCGTAGGGTTCCTGGGGGTTTGGGGAGTGCCTTTCCACAGTGATGGGCTCGGTGGCGCCGGGGGTCGGACCGTAGACTCCAACCGAGGAGGTGAAAACGAAGGGGATATTGCCCCCCTTCTCCTTGAGCAGGTCAACCACCAGCCTCGTGCCGCCGACGTTCACGCGGTGGGCCAGTTCGGGGAACTGGTCGGTCTTGGGAGGCAGCAGGCCCGCCATGTGGGCCACGCCATCCACGTCCTGAAGGGCCTGCCGCACGGTATCGGGGTCGGTTACATCGCCCCAGACCGCTTCGACGCCGTCTCCGAGCTTGTCAATGCTCTTCCTGTTGCGTTTCGTGTCGAGCTCGAGCACCCGCACTCTATGGCCGTCTTCCAGGAGTATCTTGCAGACCCTGGCCCCCAGCCGCCCCGCCCCACCAGTGACCAGCAC
>QMOF01000107.1 GCA_003650185.1 Chloroflexota bacterium
CACCACCGCCACCCAGTGATCCGGGCTGCCTTTCCCGCTACCCATCCTCGTCTCGGCTGGTTTCTTGGTCATCGGCATATCAGGGAACACGCGAATCCACATCTTGACTCCGCGCCTGAGGCAATGGACAATCGCCCGCCGCGCCGCCTCGATCTGCCTCCCGGTCAGCCAGGTAGGCTCCAGCGCCTGGAGACCAAATTCCCCGAAGACCAGGTAGTTCCCTGATTGCGCTTTCCCCTTCAAGCTGCCCTTATGTGCTTTCCGGTGCTTAACCTTCTTGGGTTGAAGCATCGCCTCCCACCTCACCTACAGCCTGTTCCTCCGGTTGGCTTTCGCCCAAGCCAGCGACTGGCTGCGGTATCTCCATCTCCTCTACCTCCGGTGCCTGCGGTAGGACATCGCCCCTGTAGATCCATACCTTCACGCCGATCCGCCCCAGCATGGTGTGTGCCTCGCAGAACCCGTAGTCAATGTCGGCCCGCAACGTATGCAAGGGCACCCTTCCCTCGTGGAAAGTCACCCTCCGCGCGATCTCAGCCCCACCAAGCCTCCCCGACAACATCACCTTAATTCCCTTGGCACCAGCCTGCATGCTGCGCGATATCGCCCGTCTCATTGCCCGCCGGTAGGACACCTGATGCTCGATCTGGGTGGCTATATTCTTTGCCACAAGTTGAGCATCAAGCTCCGCATCACGCACTTCCTGGATGTTCAACCGCACCTTCTTCCCACAGACCCTCTCCAGGTGGCGCCTCAACTCATCTACCCGCTGCCCGCCGCGACCGATGATGATTCCTGGCCGGGCAGTGTGCACCGTCACTATAACCTCGCCCGCCCACCGTTCAATGTCTATCCTGGAAATACCAGCCTCCTGGTTCCTCGACGTGACCAACCTGCGTATGCTGAGGTCTTCCTTCAACAGCTCAGCATAGTCCTTGCGCGCATACCATCTCGAACGCCAATCAGCTATCACGCCGAGTCTAAAACCTATCGGATGAACCTTCTGCCCCAATTACTCCTCCGTGTCAACCACGACTGTGATATGGCTCGACCGCTTCAGCAACGGACTTACCCGACCTCGAGCCTGGGGACGAAACCTCTTCAGAGTAGCCCCCTTGTCAACAAACACGTCGACGACCTTCAGCTCGGAGACCGGCATCTGGTTGTTGTTCTCCGCGTTCGCTGCCGCCGACTCCACCACTTTGGCCATTGCCCGGGCCGATGGGCTCTTGTAGAAACCGAGCAGCGCCAACGCATCCTCCACCTTCCTTCCTCGCACTACCTGCCCCATCAAAGACAGCTTCCGCGGAGATATGCCAACGTATTTAGCTACTGCCCTGACACGCATTACCGTTTCCTGTCTGATTTGGCTACGTGGCCTCTGTAAGTGCGGGTCGGTGCGAACTCGCCCAGTTTGTGCCCCACCATGTTCTCCGTGATCAGTATGGGCACATGGCGTCTGCCATCATGGACGGCAATGGTAAGCCCCAACATCTCGGGTACCACCGTCGATGCGCGAGACCAAGTCTTGATTACCGTTTTCTCTCCTGACCGGCTGACCGCGGCCACTTTCTTCATAAGCTTGCTATCTACAAACGGACCTTTCTTAACAGACCTTCCCATCGGCCTACTTTCTCCGTTTCACGATCATCTTGTCAGTCACCTTGTTCCTGCGCGTCTTACGCCCCAGCGCCGGCTTTCCCCACGGCGTCTTTGGCGGCATCCCGCGCGGTGCTCTGCCTTCCCCTCCACCGTGCGGGTGGTCGCGAGGGCTCATTGCCGAACCACGGACAGTGGGGCGTCGTCCCAGCCATCTGCTGCGTCCTGCCTTGCCCAGGTCTATATTCTGGTGATCAACATTGCCCACCTGGCCAACGGTGGCCATACACGTGCTGAGAACCCGGCGGATTTCCCCAGAAGGGAGCCTCACCAGCGTGTAGGAGTCCTCCCGACCGACAACATAGGCCTCAGTACCAGCACTGCGCACTATCTGCCCGCCCTTGCCCTGATGGAGTTCGATATTATGGACAGGCGTGCCGACAGGGATTCGCCCCAATGGCAAGGCATTGCCCACCCTCGCCTCCGCTTCCGGCCCCGAGATGACCATATCCCCAACACCAAGCCCCAAAGGAGCCAGAATATACCGCTTCTCGCCGTCCCTATACTGGACCAAGGCGATACGGCTTGAGCGGTTCGGATCGTACTCGATAGCCACTACCTCGCCGGCAACCCCAACTTTGTCCCGCTTGAAATCGATTATACGAAGCATACGCTTGGCCCCACCACCCCGGTGACGCACAGTCACTTTGCCCTGGTTATTGCGCCCCCCCTTCTTCTTCAATGGCACAAGCAATCCCTTCTCCGGCTTCTTCTTCGTAATCTCCTCGAAGCTGGAGCCGGTCATGCCCCTCCTGCCCGGGGATGTAGGTTTATACACCTTCAACGGCACCGTCAGATACCCTCAAAGAACTCTATTTTCTGGCCGGGTTCTAGAGTAACTACCGCCTTGCGCCAAGATGGGCCTATTACCTCGCGCCTTCCCACCCTTCGCCTCTTGCCCGGCACCGTCATAATATTCACTGAGACCACGCTCACCTTGAAGGCCTTCTCTACGGCCTCTTTTACCTGCTGCTTGTTGGCCCGCCGCATAACCTCGAAAGTATACTTGTGCCCTTCCTGGAGCAACGTGCTCTTCTCGCTGATTACGGGACGACGCAATATCTCGTAGACGTGCACCCCTAGACCACCCCTTCTCCAGAGGATCGCCCACTGCCCCACGTTCTCTCCGCTACCCGCACTCCATCCAGAGTCATCACCAGGAACCTGTGGGAAAGAAGATCACCCACGTTAAGCAATGCCGCAGGCAGTGTCTTGGTCCTGGGCAGATTGCGTGCCGATTTGACCACAAGTGGCTCAGGCTCTGCTGTGACAAGGAGCACCGACTGCTCTGTACCCAACCTTCGTAGAATGCTAGACATTTCGGCCGTCCTGGGCCTGTCCATAGCAAGCTTGTCGACTATCACCATCTCGCCCGAAGATGCCTTGGCAGACAGGGCGCACCTGAGTGCCAACCGCCGCATCTTCTTGGGCATTCTCTGCCTGTAGCTCCGAGGATGGGGACCAAAGACTACTCCGCCACCCCTGAGAAGCGGTGAGCGCCTCACACCACGCCGGGCACGCCCGGTGTGTTTCTGCTGGTACATCTTCCTCGTACTACCGGACACCTCGCCTCTTGTCTTAGTACTGGCCGTGCCCAATCGTGCGTTGGCACGCTGCCTGACCAATGCCTGGTGCACCACGGCCTTATGAAATGGAACAGCAAAAAGGCTGTCATCGACCTCGACTCGATCAACAACCTCGCCCTCGGCGTTATGAACCGGTAACTCCATGGTCAACCCTAGCTTCCCCTTCTACCGGACCGCCTAATCAGCAGCAATCCATTCACAGCGCCGGGCACTGCACCTTTCAGCACCAGAAGATTGCGGGCTGCATCCGCCTGCACGACCTCCAGGCCGCGTACAGTCACTCGCCTGTCGCCCATATGGCCTGCCATCCGCGTCCCCTTGAACACTCTGCCCGGATAGGTGGTACCACCAATAGAGCCCGGCGCACGGTGTCGGTCGGACTGGCCGTGCGTCTTGGGCCCGCCGCCAAAATGGTGCCGCTTCACTCCGCCAGCAAACCCCCTGCCCTTGGATGTCCCAGTGACATCAACCCTGTCACCAGGCTGAAAGATGCTGACGTCTATCTTCTGGCCCATCTCCAGGTCAGGCTCATTCACCCTGAACTCCCTGAGGTACTTGAGATCACGTCCCGCACCCCTGAGATGCCCTTTCTCCGGCGAATTCAGACGCCTGGCTTCCCCAAAGCCAAGCTGTACTGCGTTGTACCCATCCCTTGATTCCGTCTTCACTTGGCAAACGTAACAGGGACCCGCCTCGATTGCCGTCACTGCAGACAGGTTACCCTGATCATCAAACATCTGCGCCATGCCGATTTTCCGACCAATGATGCCATTAACAGCCATAATTACGCCCGTGTATCACCACACCGGTATTCAGCCTACCATCCTCCGCCACTCCCGCTCCCACCTACAGCTTTATCTCAACATCGACGCCCGAAGGCAGGTTCAACCGCGTGAGGGCCTCTATCGTCTTCGAAGTCGGATCAAGGATATCGATGAGGCGCTTGTGAGTTCGTATCTCGAATTGCTCCCTCGAGTCCTTATCAATAAACGGCGAGCGGATAACACAGAACTTCTGGATCCGCGTCGGCAACGGTACCGGCCCAGCAACGCGGGCTCCAGTCTGCTCTGCTGTTTCCGTGATCTGCGTGGCGGACTGGTCCAGTATCCTGTGATCATATGACCTCATCTTGATGCGGATCTTCTGCTTCGTCATCTCAGGCAAACCTTCCTCGGGGCCCGACAATTTGCTCGAGCACATTCGGAGGCACCTGCTGGTAATGATGAAACTCCATTGAATACGTGGCCCTGCCTTGACTCAGAGACCTCAGCGCGGTAGCATACCCGAACGCCTCTCCAAGAGGAATCAGTGCGTGCACCACGCGGGTACCTCCCTGAACGCCGATCCCTTCAATGCTTGCCCTGCGCGCATCCAGGTCGGCCAGCACATCACCCAAGAACTGCTCCCCAGCGAAGATATCCAGCTTCATGATCGGCTCGAGCAACACGGGCTTGGCCCGACTGACTGCCTCCTTGAGCGCGAGAGACCCCGCCATCTTGAAGGCCACATCGGAGGAGTCCACCTCGTGATAACTCCCATCAAGAAGTTCCACCTTAACATCAACAACAGGGTAGTTGGCCAGAACGCCCCTGTCCAACGACTCCCTGACGCCTGCTTCTACGGCCGGAATGAACTCGGCAGGGATGGCACCATGTCGAATTCGGTTCGTGAATGAGAAGCCACTGCCCCTTTCTGCAGGCTCCACCCTGAGCACGACATGCCCGTACTGGCCCTTTCCCCCAAACTGCTTTATGAACCTGCCCTCTGCTTCCGCACTTTGGGTTATTGTCTCTTTGTAAGCCACCTGAGGCTTGCCTGTCCGCACATCCACTTTGAACTCAGTCTTCATGCGCTCCAGCAGGACCTCCAGGTGGAGCTCACCCATGCCAGAGATCACCGTCTGTCCAGTCTCCGCCTCGTAGTGCGTCTCGAACGTCGGGTCTTCCTCCATCAGCTTCGCCAGGACATCTCCGATCCTGTCCTGGTCAGCCTTGGTCTTCGGTTCAATAGCCACTGACACCACCGGCTGGGGAAACCGGATGGTCTCCAGCACGATCGGCCGGGTCGAATCGCACAGCGTATCCCCTGTATACGTGGCTTTCAGGCCCAAGGCAGCCGCAATATCACCGGCACAGACCTCGTCCACCTCTTCTCGGTGGTTGGCATGCATGCGGAGCAACCTTCCAAGCCGCTCTTTGCGCCCCTTGCAAGAGTTGAACACTTGAGCCTTTGCCTTGACCTTTCCCGAATACACCCGGAAGTACACCAGCCTGCCGACGAAGGGGTCGGTCGTCACTTTGAAGGCAAGGGCTGAGAACGGAGCCGCTATGTCACTGACACGGGTATCGCTCTTGCCCGTCTTGGGATCAATCCCCTGAACGGGTGGCACATCTACTGGCGAAGGTAGGTAGCTCACGACAGCATCCAGCAATGGCTGAATGCCTTTGTTCTTCAAGGCGCTACCGCACAGAACGGGGACAACCCTGTTGGCTATGCACGCCCTACGCAGGGCGGCCCTGATCTCCTCAGCTCTGGCGGGGCGTCCCTCCAGGTAGACCGCCATGAATTGATCATCCTCTTCCGCCAGCCTCTCAAGCATCAACTCACGCTGCTCTTTGGCCTTCCCCAGGCATTCCTCGGAAAGGCCTATCTCTCGAGGCAGAGAGGTGATATCGTCTGAGAAAGCCCACGCCTTGTTTTCTATCAGGTCAATGATCCCCTCGAAGTCCTTTTCTTCTCCCAACGGCAACTGAATCGGCAGAGCCTTGGCCCCAAGAATCTCCTCTATCATCCTCACAGTACGATGGAAATCAGCGCCCACCCGGTCCATCTTGTTGACGAAACAGATTCTAGGGACCCTGTAGCTATCTGCCTGGCGCCACACGGTCTCGGACTGAGGCTGGACGCCGGCCACCGCATCCAGAACCACCACCCCCCCGTCCAGTACCCTGAGACTCCGCTCCACCTCAGCCGTGAAGTCCACGTGCCCTGGGGTGTCGATGATATTTATGTTGTGCCCGAGCCAGTAACAGGTGGTCGCAGCAGCGGTGATGGTGATGCCTCGCTCGCGTTCCTGGGCCATCCAGTCCATGACCGCAGTGCCTTCATCCACTTCGCCGATCTTATAGGTACGTCCCGTGTAGTAGAGAACCCTCTCAGTGACAGTTGTCTTGCCCGCATCAATATGCGCGATTATTCCGATGTTCCGTACCTTCTCAAGGGAAGAGGCTTGGTTCACCTGCTCTACCCTGGCGCCACGCCTGGCTAGCTCGTCTTCGTGGCGCCCATACGGACTGAACGACCTATCCGCAACCAATCTGCTTACCATCGGAAGTGTGCAAAGGCCTTATTTGCCTCAGCCATCTTGTGAGTGTCCTCACGCTTCTTGATCGTAGCGCCCTGTCCTCGGACAGCATCCACAAGCTCATTGGCCAACTTCTCTGCCATCGACTTGCCGCCTCGCGCTCTGGCCGAAGCCAACAGCCAGCGGATCGCCAGGGTCGTACCCCGGTCACCCCTGACCTCCACCGGCACCTGGTATGTCGCTCCAGCAACACGCCGCGGCTTAACCTGAAGGAGCGGCGTGGCGTTCCTGACGGCCTGCTCCAGAACATCTGCCGGCGGCTTCTTCAGCTCTCTCGCCGCCATATCCAGAGCCGCATATACGATACGCTGCGCCTTGCTTTTCTTGCCGCTTCGCATTACTTTGTGAGTAACCCTCGTGACTAGCTGGCTGCCATAGCGCGTATCTGGCGCTAGCTCTCTCTTTTCTACTCGGCCTCTTCTTGGCACTGCCTACTCCACACAATCGCAAAAAAAGACTCGGGCGCTCTCCCCAACACTTTACACCGTCTCCACTTGAGATGCAGAAACCTAGGCTCCCGAGCCTTTGGCTTGCTTCGCCCCGTATCTACTGCGACTTTGTCGCCGATCGCTCACGCCGCTGGCATCCAGAGTGCCACGCACAACGTGGTACCGTACTCCAGGAAGGTCCTTGGCACGCCCCCCCTGGATGAGGACCACCGAGTGCTCCTGGAGATTATGGCCTTCTCCTGGGATATAGGCCGTCACCTCCATATGGTTAGTGAGCCTGACCCTGGCAATCTTGCGCATGGCTGAATTGGGCTTCTTCGGGGTCATAGTCTTCACCTGAACACACACACCACGCTTCTGCGGAGCACCCTTGGTTGACGTGACTCGACGCTTGAGCGCGTTGTATCCCACTCCCAAGGCCGGTGCCTTGGTCCTCCCGGACACACTCTTGCGTCCCCTCCGGACGAGCTGGTTTACTGTGGGCATACCGCTCCTTAGCCTATCTTCGGAAAAGCCAAATTAAGACTGTACCATCCCTCAGAGCAAAAGTCAAGCGAATAAACGCCTGGGGTAACTGTCAACATTTAGTCGGTGGAATCCTGGGAGTGCTATCAGGAGGCTTGACCAGAGCGCGGTGTATCTCCACAATGCCGGCTACTGCGATCCGGAAGA
>QMOF01000108.1 GCA_003650185.1 Chloroflexota bacterium
CGAAAGAGAATTGCCATTGGGAAGACCGCATGCTTTGACGCAGTCCCTGTTAGCGGGGTGGAGAATGCAGCGTACTACTATTCTACCTACGCTGGTGAGGACAGAGTCGGCGTCTCGCCCAACAGGAAGGTAATGATACTTGGCGGAGGCCCCAACAGGATTGGCCAGGGAATAGAGTTCGACTACACATGCGTCCATGCCGCCTTCGCGCTGCGGGACCTCGGCTATGAATCGATCATGGTAAACTGCAATCCAGAGACGGTGTCGACCGACTACGATACATCCGACAAGCTGTATTTCGAGCCGCTCACCGTTGAAGACGTGCTCACCATCTATGAAAAGGAAAGACCTGAAGGGGTTATCGTCCAGTTTGGCGGTCAGACGCCGCTCAACATTGCCCAGGAGTTGAAAGACAACGGCGTCAGCATTCTGGGCACCACTCCCGAAAGCATAGGTTTTGCCGAGGATAGGGAGCGGTTCAGGGAGAAGATGTTTGCTCTGGGCATACCGCAGCCAGAGAGCGATACGGCCCGTTCGCTCGAGGCAGCCGTGAGGATTGCCGCCAGGATCGGTTACCCTCTCATGGTGAGACCGTCATTTGTGCTTGGCGGTCGCGGCATGGAGATTGTGTACAACGAGACTATGCTGCGGAAGTACGCTGAGGAAGCCATCCGGGTCAGCCCAGAGTACCCAATGCTTATCGACAGGTTCCTTCAAGATGCCGTAGAGGCGGAGGTGGATGCACTCAGCGATGGCGAGGTGACCTTCGTGGCTGCCATAATGGAGCACATAGAGTTGGCGGGCGTGCATTCCGGGGACTCCGCGTGCGTCATCCCCCCCAGGACGATCAGCCAAGAGCACCTCCAGACCATTGAGGCCTATACCACCAGGATCGCTCGGGAGCTGAGGGTTGTGGGACTGATAAACATACAGTTTGCCATATGTGACGACAGGGTGTATATCCTCGAAGCCAACCCCAGGGCGTCACGCACCGTTCCCTTTGTGTCCAAGGTGACCGGAATACCCATAGCCCGCATCGCCACCTATCTGATGCTGGGGAAGAGAGTCAACGACTTCCCCGAGCTCAAGAGGCACCACCTGCCTTACGTTGGTGTTAAGGAAGCGGTATTCCCCTTCAACATGTTCCCGGAGGTTGATCCAGTCCTGGGTCCGGAGATGCGAGCTACCGGAGAGGTGATGGGGATTGCTGGTACGTTCGGGCTGGCATTCTACAAGGCCGAAGAAGCTGCTGGCTCAAGACTCCCTGTCGAAGGGAATGTCCTTCTCACCACAGCGGACAAGGACAAGACCGCCCTGCTCCCTGTAGCTGAGAAGGTCAAGCTCCTCCCCTTTAGCATCTATGCCACGGAAGGTACCAGCAGTTTTCTCAAGCAGCACAGCGTACCGAACACGCCCATAAAGAAGCTTCACGAAGGCAGACCGAACCTCGCTGACGCCATCAAGAACAGGGATATCCACCTAATCATCAACACCCCGGCTGGAAGCAGCAGCAAGTATGACGACAGCTATATCCGCATGATGGCTATACAGTATAAGGTGCCCTATATCACCACAATGGCGGCCGCTGCGGCCAGCATCGAAGGCATTGAAGCCATCAGGAAGCAGAAGATATTGCCCAAGTCTCTCCAAGAGTACCACGAGGAGGCTCGCCGCTTGGCAGCGGAGGGGGAGGCTGTAGGTTGAACACTGACACCGGGAGCCATATACCAACGGGCCCCACTGCCCGCAGACCGGTCCAGGCAAGGCAGCTAAGCGCCCGAGTCGTTTCCACGGCGCAGGTGATGCCCGGGGTGTACCTCCTTTGGTTGTGGGCGCCGTACATCACCGAACTATGTACTCCAGGGCAGTTTGTGATGGTCCGCTGTGGCGGTGGGCTTGAACCCCTGCTGCGACGCCCTCTGAGTATCCATCGCACCGCCAGCGAAGAGCAGATAGCCCTGCTGTTCAGCGTTGTCGGCAGGGGCACCTTCTTGCTGTCGCAGCAGCCTGAAGGGGGAGAGGTGGACCTACTGGGGCCTCTGGGTAACGGCTTCTCACTCGATAGTGGCTCACGGCGGGTCCTTCTGATAGCGGGGGGGATGGGCATTGCGCCCCTGGTGTTCCTGGCTGATGAGGCCGCGCGGCGAGGGCTGGAGGTGGTACTGCTTATGGGGGCTGCCACTGCCGACTGCCTCTACCCCGGCTCTCTTTTGCCTTCATCTGTTACCGTTGTCAAGGCGACCGAGGACGGCTCTGCCGGCAGACGCGGGCAGGTAACCGATGTTATTGATGGGCCGGCTGGCCAGGCCGACCAGGTATTTGCCTGCGGGCCTATGTCGATGTATCAGGCCATGATCGCTCGTGAGTCGCTTCGAGGCAGGTCAGTTCAGGTTTCGCTTGAGGTGGCTATGGCCTGCGGATTGGGGGCGTGCTACGGATGTAGCATCAAGACCCGGAAGGGGTTGAGGCAGGTTTGCAGGGACGGGCCGGTGTTCGAACTGGAGGATCTTTTCTGACAAAGGGGGTAATACCCGTGGTGGAAAGCAGACGAATAAGACTGAAGACCAATGGCAACTGTGACATCATAGACATCACCGGGCGGGTGGCAAACGAAATCGAGCAGTCGCCTATCAACAATGGCATTGTCACCGTCTTTGCCATCGGGTCGACCGCTGGGGTTTCTACCATTGAGTACGAATCGGGGCTGTTATCGGACTTTAAGGACCTGTGGGACAGGCTCATCCCGGTCGGCATGGGCTACAAGCACGACCGAGCCTGGGGTGAGGGCAATGGTCACTCTCACCTGCGAGCCTCGGTTGTCAGTGCATCGTTGACCGTGCCTTTCAACGCCAAGCGGATGGCCCTCGGTACGTGGCAGCAGATTGTCTACGTTGACTTCGACAACCGCCCCAGGTCAAGAGAGATCGTGCTTCAGATCATTGGTGAATGAGGGAAGTGGGTGAATCTGACCGCTGCGGCGAGCCGATGCCCGCTATCGAAACAGGAACGGTTGAGGACTGCCCAGACGATGCTTTCAGGGAGCCTGTAAGCCTATCGAGGTTTTCGGAGCTTCAGCAGTCTCCTTCAGCCTCTTGAGCATTTCCGAAACGCTTCGCTCGACCTTGGCCCTCACGACTAGCTTGTCGGCCAGACGCCCGAGCACCCAGCCGGTGGGATTATAGCCGAGGGTTACCGTAACCACTGTACCGTAGGGTTCTGGTTGAAGTCGCCACTCTTCTTGCAGCTGCGTGCTGTGGTTGGAGGTCCACAGAATAGCCCTGTTGGGGTGGAAGGACCGGATCATGGCAACAGCTTCTTCTCTTGTACCATCAAGGCTGAAGGTCACCCGGCTCATGGAGCCAACCCGAACATGCTTGGTGCTGATTGGGTTGACCCACATTATGGTGGGATCCCACTTCGGTGTCTCCTCCAATTGCTTTGTTATCAACTCGAAGCAGCGCTCAGCAGGTGCTCGAATGACGGTGCTTCGAGTGATGGTAATAGCCCGCTTCGTCCCCAGGTCACCCACTGTAGCCCTGCCCTCGTCAGATAGGCTCTCGGGGGCAAGGCTAACTATCCGCCGCTGGCGCCTCGTCTTCTCGTCGCGTCCCACGATGTGAAGGGTATACTTACATCCAATGGTTGTCAAGTCTACTCATGGGTGACGAGCAATATTGCTGTGCAGTGGGATAGCCTCAGATTCGTGTCATGAGGCGAGTAACTCTCGAAATCATTTGCGTCCAAGGCCGGGATGCACAAGCACGTTGGCCCCCTTCGCAAATGGGTAGCTTTGGACTGGTGTGAAGAGAATCCGCAGCACATGCCCGAAGCATCAATGCGCTGGTTAGACAACCAACAGAGCGGGCTGGCCCGAGGGCGCTCCTCTGATCATTCCCCACATAGCAGGCGTCGGGGCCCGGCGTACCTCTTGTCCAGTATCCCCATGCGTCGATACAATTGGAGACATGAACGCGAAGCCAGGTAAGTCATACGGCAAGTACGTGCCTATCTCCAGCGGCGGTCAGGTGAAGCTCTATCTACCGCTGGAGAGTTGCACTGACGCCGACGAGCTCAGGACCGGCGGCTACGACGTCTCCGGTGAAGCCCGCGACTTGATGAAGCTGGTGGCACTGATAAAGCAAGCGGAGGCCGCCAGGGCTGAATCGGAGCAGCGAAAGCGACTGTTTGTGCTCGAAAGCCTCAGGGACTTCTCACAGGCAGCGGGGTCCATTAAGGTGGTCTGCCCTTACTGCCTGGGCAGGATCAATCAGAACTGCCCGTCGCAAGAAGGAGAGGTCCTCTGCGGTTGGCATGACCAGATCGGCGCCAGGTGTGACGGAAACGCCCTGTACACTATCGACAGAGCCAATCTGGTACTCGGCATACCTGACGTGGAAAAGTACACCTGCCTGGCGAAAGGCAGCCAGCTCGACCTCGCCATCTACGACCTCGACTATCTCAAAGAAGAGATAGCGAGGAGAAGCATGGCAATTCGCGGTCTCGGCGCACATGGCGAGGTGCCAATCAGCGACAAAGAGCTGGCTATGATTTTCCCACTGAGAATAAGCATTCAGAGGACCAGACAGACCTTCAAGGAGTCTGTCTTCGACCTGCTGAAGAAGGATGCAATAGAGTGGCTCAACACCCTCAGCCTTGAGGAACTGGCCACCCTGTTGGAGAGGTCAGCCAGTCAGAGCCAGTTCTCAGGCAAATGGCAAGGATAAGCGTACCATCGCCAGTCTCGTTGGGGGTCTTCCTTTCCTACAAGTGCACCAGCAGGTGCCGCTACTGCATGTATTGCTGCGCCCCTGATTGGAGTGCCGACTGGATCTCAGAGGCTGACCTGACCAGCATCTTGGAGCAAGTATCAGGAAGGATCAAGCCCAGTCCATACGGCGCAGAGAGGGTGGGCCTGAACTATGGCCTCCATTTCACCGGCGGGGAACCCTTCATGAATTTCGATCTCTTGCTGAGAAGCGTGGATATCGCCAGCCAGCTACGCATCCCGTCGACCTTCGTGGAAACGAACTGCTTCTGGTGCACAAGCGATGCAGACACCAGAGACAGACTGGAGCTGCTGAAGGACAAGGGCCTGAGAGGGATCCTGGCCAGTGTCAACCCCTTCTACCTGGAGTACGTCCCTTTCGAGAGGACGGAAAGGGCCATAAGGCTGAGCCGTCAGGTCTTCGGTCCGAACGTGATGGTCTACCAGGCCGAGTACTACTCTCAGTTCAGGCAACTGGGCATCAGGGGCACCCTGACCCTGGACCAGTACCTTCAGATGGTCAACCTGGAGGAGATGAGAAGGTCAGTGGAGCTTTTCCTGACTGGCAGAGCAGCATATGCGCTCGAAAGCTTCTACCCACATCATCCAGCCGACCACTTCACCACTGGCCGCTGCCAACCCCCGTTCCTCAGGGAGTGGCACAATCATGTCGACAACTACGGCAACTACGTTCCCGGATATTGTGGCGGCATCTCCCTCGGCGATGCGCGTAACCTAGACCTCCTGTGCACCGATGGAATTGACGCCGAGTCTCACCCGGTGCTCACGTTTCTGGCCGATGAAGACATGGCGGGACTGCTCGCTTTCGCCACTAACGAATACGCATACAAGGAGAGACCTGAAGGCTATGTGTCGCGGTGCCATCTCTGCGTTGATGTCAGAAGGCACCTGGCCGAAGAGGGCTTCGAGGAGCTGAGACCAAAGGAGTTCTACCGCCACCTCGAGTACTGACCAACCTGTGGCGCCTACTCACCTGCGACTTGCGCTTGCGGCCCCACGGCAAATTTGCCATATTGGCACCGTGAAACTCCACAAGCGCCTGAGCCGACTATACGACCCGACCGGGGTGATTTCTCACGCCAGTACGTGGGGCTGATTTGCGTAGCGGGTAAACGAGCCACGGGGACCCATTCGTAGTATTCGTCTTAGCCACACCTGCCGTGTGGTGCTTGGCAGTCGTTTCCAATCAGCCCGCCTGGTAGAGCTATTCGCTTGCTGCGGGCTGGTTCACACAGAGGTTTTTCCTTCAGTTGGGCCCGTATGCGTGCTATACTGTAGAGCAGAGTCAATCATAACAGAAGCGAGGCTGGGGTCAAGAATGGCAAAAAAGAAGAACTTCACCGTACTCGACGCTATCGGCAATACTCCGCTGATAGCCATAGGCAATGTCTATGCAAAGCTGGAGAGCTGTAACCCCAGCGGCAGTATCAAGGACAGGGTAGCACTGGCCATAGTCGAGGCTGCAGAGAGAGAAGGTCAGCTCAAGAAAGGCTACACCATAGTCGAAGCTAGCAGCGGAAACACAGGGATTTCCCTGGCTATGGTTGCTTCCGCGAAAGGCTACAAGATGGTGGTGGTCATGCCCGAAAACATGAGCGAGGAGCGGAAACAGATGTTGAGGGCAGCCGGAGCTGAACTCGTATTGACCTCAACAAGCGGTAGCCTGAAGGAAGCCATCGAGAAGGCTGAGGAGATCGGCAAGCAGCCGCAGACCTTTCTGGCTAGGCAGTTCAGCAACCCCAACAACATCGTGGCCCAAGAGCGTACCGGCAGGGAGATACTGGAAGAGATCGGGCCGGTGGACGCCATCGTAGCAGGCGTGGGCACTGGTGGAACACTGATGGGTATCTCCAACGTCATGAAGCAGGTGAACCCAAACGTCAAGACGATCGCCGTGGAGCCGGAGGAGGCGGCCGTCATGTTCGGCGGCAGCAATATCCGTATAAGCGAGCACAAAATTCAGGGCATTGGCGACGGTTTCATACCCAAGATAGTGGACATGAGCAGGGTTGACGAGGTAATTACGGTCGGCAGCGAAGATGCCGTAGGCATGACCAGGAAGCTGTACAGGCACTACGGACTGCTGGTGGGCATCAGCGCCGGAGCCAACATGCTGGCAGCGCTCCAGGTAGCGCACAGGTTCGGCAAGGTAGCCACTGTCCTCCCAGACCGCGCTGAGAGATACCTCAGCATGGATCTGTTCAAGTACTAGGCCCGGAGAAAAGACATCGCACAACACGCCCTGTCGGAGGCGACCACATGACCGTCGAATTCACCCACCCCAATCTCGGAGAAGAGGTGGAGGCCCGGGCTGGCTACTACGCCCCTCTCGAGGAGCATGTGCTGCCGCATGAAGGCCGGGAGGTGCTTTACATCCTGGGCAAGGCCTGCATAGAAAGCTCCTGCTGCTCCGCGCCAGGAAGCTGGATGTATGTCCAGGTGCCCGGGTTCCTGGTCAGGAAACACGTGCGCGGCGGAGGAAGCGCCCCGTACGTTTCAGAGGTAGAGATTATCCAGGACCGGGAGACCAGAGACCGAATCAGGGAAGCTATCGCCCGGAAGCACCCCGGCGTCCAAGTCGAAATCTGGACCTCCGACTACATTCAAGCCCCACAACCACAGTAGCTACCCCAACGGGGTAGCTACTGTCTCGTCTTCTCGTATTCCCAGTCCGACAGCCTGCTACTTCTGACTGCTCATGCTGGCCATATCCTGGAATTTCTTCTCGACCTCCCTTATCTGATTGACCAGCGAATCGGGTTCTTCCTTACCCGGTTCCTCCCAGGGCTTGTCCAAACCCTGGTCTGTGGCGATGATCTTGTAGCAGTTGTAGGCCTCCGTCGACCCGGCATTAGCTCCCAGGTGCCAAGCTGCCCCGGTGGCGTACAGGTTCTTGATGGGCGTCCGGTGATTGGCCA
>QMOF01000109.1 GCA_003650185.1 Chloroflexota bacterium
CCAAAGCATCTCGCCCGTCGAGCGGGTCACTGAAGCACCTATGGCAACAACTGAGCTAAGGGCAGTTAGTCAGACACGCTCCTAGAATCTATGACAGGCAGGGGCATGAGAGTCAGCTTCCAGTGTCGTCCATGTCTCGAGAACCTGGTGTACCAGGCAGCAGAGCTTTCCACCCCCGACCCGCAAACCAGAGCTAGAGCCGTCGACGCGGCGCTGGCCCTGCTGCACCGCACCTTCTCCTACGATCGAGTAGCCCCGGACATCGCCACCGCGTGCCATCGCGCCATCAAGAAGGTGACCGGAAACCAGGACATATACCACAATATGAAGATCGCCGAAATGGAGATGGCCGAAAGGCTGTTCCGCGAGGTGAGAAGGTACTACGGCGAAGACCTCCGCTCCCTGGTGAGGCTGGCCACAGCCGGAAATGCCATTGACTTTTTCAAGGACGCAGAGACAGTGTCCGCGGATATCAGGAAGCCCGTGGAGTTCACTATAGACCACATACACCAGCTCGAGGCCAGGCTGGCTGATGCTCGCCTGGTGCTCTATCTGGCGGACAATGCTGGGGAGTGTTTCTTTGACCTGCCTCTGCTGAGCAAGATGCGCCAGTTGACGCGAGTAGTCTACGTGGTCAAAGGCATGCCGGTGCAGAACGACCTCACCCTGGAAGATGTGCACCGGGCAGGTCTTCTGGAACAGGTGGGCGAGGTGACCACTACCGGGTCAGATGCCGTCGGCACTCACCTGCCGTCATGCTCCGAGGAGTTCAGGGCCCGCTTCCACATGGCCGACCTGGTATTTGCCAAAGGTATGGGAAACTACGAAACGCTGTCGGAGTTACCTGCCCAGGGAAAGGTGTTCCACTGTCTTATGGCCAAGTGCCAGCCGATCGCTGATTCGATTGGGGTACCTGTAGGCAGCTATGTTGCCATGCTGAGATAATTACTCGCAACGGCCACCGCCTAGCTTTGCCTCAGCCTGACCTGGCTTTTTACCTCCTCAACCAGCCTGGGCATCACCTCTGCGCCCCTACCTCGCAGAACGACATCACAACTGTGGGTAAGGTCGGTCTCATAGGGCCCAACTTCGATAACGCAGCCGCCATTCCTCTTCACCATCCTGGGGAACCCAGCCGCCGGGAAAACGAATCCAGAGGTACCGACCAGGAGCATGCAATCGCACCTGGAGACCTCCTCCTGGCACTTCTGCAGCACATCCGCTGGGATGGGTTCACCGAAGTAGACGCCGTCGTTCTTCACAATCCCACCGCATTTTGGGCAACGAGGAGGCAACTCCTCCAGAGAGACCTCTTCGCGAGGGTACCTTGAACTGCAATTGATGCACCTCACCAGAAGGAAGTTGCCATGAACCTCCGCGACATTCTGGCTGCCGGCGGCCCGATGGAGGTTGTCCACATTCTGAGTTATGACACACTTCAGTATCCCCATCCGCTCCAGCTCGGCCATAGCGTAGTGCGCGGCGTTTGGCTCTGCCCGCTCAAAGGCATCGAACAGTCCCTTGAGATAACCTTCTCTGTTAATCATCCTCTGCCATTCCCTCTTGGGATCGTCAAGAAAGCGCTGGTACCCGTCCATGGGAGGTTCGCCATATTCAGTCCACAGGCCACCCGGCCCTCTGAACGGTCTGATTCCGCTCTCAACCGAGATGCCAGCCCCCGTCGAGGCAACGACATATTCTGCCGACAGCATCAAGTCGGCAGCACGCCTGATCTCTCTTGCCAGGTCTCCTCCCATCTCGGTCATGCAGCAACATCCTTTACGGCAGGTGCGCCTTCTTCTGTCACCCAAAGCATGGGACCAGCCGCTTTCCTCAGCCAGCTACCTCTCACTCCGCACCTTGTGCTAAATGGCCAGTAAGCCCACAACGTCTCGCTACCCGATCTTCGCCACGGCTGCCTTATCGTCTGCGGAAGAGGTCAAGGAACCTGTCCTGGTACTCCTCGAATAGCCCCCACCTGCGCAGTTCAGCTTCCAACTCACCCACTCTGGACATTTCCTCCTTGGCCTCGCGAAAGAGCCGCTCGATCGTCCGCCTCGCATATCTCGGAATGCCATCGGCGTCCGGATCGAGCAGCCTTCTTGCACCCAGCTCCATCACGTTGCTGCGCAGTGATCGGCGCGTGAGATCGTAGATGAACTTCATCAGCGATATATCCCACAGCTCATCTACGCCCTTGATTATTGCCGCAAGGCTGCCCCCGCCTTCGTCTATTCTCCGATTGAGGTTCGCGATCACCTCCTGCATAGGGGTGGACAGAATGCTGACCTCCTTCGGCTCGTTCCTGTAGCGATACAGCAGCCCGGGCTCGTTGGCACCATACTCGCTGAACAGGTACTCGGCAAACTCCCTGCCGTGTTCGAACCCCTCGAAGAGATTCAGCAGGTAGTAGGGAGTCACTATCTGCGGCCTCTCGGCGATCACCTTTCCTTCCCTGACTACCGTTTCCTCTTCGCCAGCCAGCATCTCCGCATACACCGGCTCAGTGAGCATGTAGTAGTGGATTTTGGTTACCCCGAAGGTCGCCAGAGACTGCCGCGGAGGTCTGATAACCTCAGTGTGCTCCGCCGCGTATCGGATCCTTTCCTGCTCTTCCATCACGCCAGTCCTCAAGTCGACTCTGGTTGGTGGCCACCCACACTAGAAGAACATCCGCACTGCATTGAAGTTGCGCCTGACCTTTTCTCTACCTTCAACTACGCTGCCAAGCTCCGTGGAGTGGCCGGGCAGGACGTACTCCACATCAAGCTGAGCCAGCTTCTCGATGCTCTGCTTCAGGTCTGTAATGCTGCCTCCGGGAAAGTCGGTCCTGCCCACGCTGGCATAAAACAGCACGTCACCAGTGACGAGTACCTTCCTGTCCGGCCAGTAGATGCAGATCGACCCGGGAGAGTGTCCCGGCGTATGCAACACCCGGAGGGCCACCTTCCTGTTGCCGTTGCTCAGGACCAAGTCGCCCTCGACCAGGTATATACACGGGTCCAGCTTTGCCGCGTTCATGCCGAACATGGCAAACATCTTCTCTCCCACAGCGCTGTAATACTCTGCCTCTGGTACAGACAGAGCAGTCAGAGCCTGCCCCACCCCCCCATCCACCCCGCTCCGCGCACTTGCCTCCACTATGGCCTCAGTTGCCTGGCAGTGGTCCGGATGCGTATGGGTGTTAACTATCAGGCCGATCTCCTCTGCCCGCAGTCCATCTGCCTGCATCGTTCTGACCAGCGAATCGAAGCAGCGCTCCCCGAGCTCATTAACCAGGAACCCCGGGTCAATGATGACATGTGGTCGCTTGCCCCGTAGCAGACTGGCCAGCACGTACGTGTTACAGTTGTTGCCCCGACCCTGCCATATGTAGCAGTAAATATCGTCAGCTATTCGCTTGCCTAGATGTGGCATATCCGAGCAGCCCGCATTAGCGCCTTTGTATCTAAGTCGATTATACCGTAAAATGGGGGCTGAGTTTAGTGGTGACGCGAGCAGTACTGTTTGATTGGTTCAACACACTGGCCGACTACGATCCGCCGCGCCACGAGGCACATGCCGACGCCTGCCGCGCCCTAGGTATCGAGGTAGCGAAGGAGAGGCTGTCCCCTGGCATTCTCCTGGCCGATCACTACTATGTCGACGAGAACCGGCGTTCGCCGGTGAAGCAGCGGCCCATTGAAGAGCAGATGGCCATATTCTCTCGTATGGAGCACATCGCTCTCAGAGAAGCGGGTGTGCAACTCTCAGATGACCAGGCTCTGGGCATCATTCAGAAAATGGCCAAAGTGTTCGCAGATACGCGCTTCTCTCTCTACGAGGACGTCCTGCCTGCCTTTGACCTGCTGAAGGAACGGGGACTGATACTCGGCGTTATCTCCAATATTGACCGCGACCTAGTCCCTGTCTGCCAGGAGCTGGGCCTGGCCCCCTACCTCGATCTGATAATCACTTCACGTGACACCGGGTATGAGAAGCCTGACCCGCGCATCTTCCAGGCAGCTTTGCAGCACACCGGCACGGAAGGCTCCGAGACCATCTACGTCGGCGACCACCATGCCATAGATGTCCTCGCGGCCGAACAAGCGGGCATGCAGGGCGTTCTTCTCGACCGGTTCGACCTGTTCGGCCACATCACCTCCTGCCCACGCATCACTAGCTTGGTGGACCTGGTTCATTACGTATGATGCGGCCCCCCCGCCAGGACAGCGTGGCCTGGACCGCTGCGTTGATGCACAGCCAGCGTTTCCACAATTTCACGCAGGACGCCGCGCCAACCACCTCCCACCAGCCCCATGTCCAGGCGTACCTGAGTGCTGCCTACCCTCATCCCCCGCCGCTGGTCAAGCACACGTGCCAGGTCTACCAGTTGACCCTCCCTAGTCCTGACGGTTATCTCTCCCCCGTCCCTCGATATGGACTCTATTCCCGCTTGAGCAGCCAGAACTCTCAACTCCACGATGTAAAAAAGGTGCCGCACCTCGCGTGGGAGCGCCCCGAACCTGTCCTTCAACTCTTCGGCCAGCCCAGTGACCTCCTCGAGCGATTTGGCCCTGGCCAGTCTTTGGTACAGGTCCAACCTGACGCCCATGTCAGACACGTAGGCCTCGGGGATATAGGCGGACAGCGGCAGGTCTATGGACGGCAGCGCCTCCTGCGCCATCACTGGCCTGGCGCCCTCGGCCCCCAACCACCCCGCCCTGGCCTCCTCCACCGCCTCTGCCAGAAGCTGGCAGTACAGGTCGAAGCCGACCGCCGCGATATGCCCGCTCTGCTCCGGCCCAAGCAGGTTACCTGCTCCTCGAATCTCCAGGTCCTTCAGCGCAATGCGAAAGCCACCCCCAAGCTCCGTCGCCTCGAAGATAGTCTGTAGCCGCTTCTCCGCCGCCGGAGTAAGCCGCTTTCCCTTGCCATAGAGAAAATAGGCGTAAGCACGGTGGTTGCCCCGCCCCACCCTTCCACGCAACTGGTATAGCTGCGCCAGCCCCAGCCTGTCCGCATCATTAACTATCAGGGTATTCACGTTGGGTATATCCAGGCCAGACTCAATAATGGTGGTGCAGATCAGCACATCGACCTTGCCCTGGGTGAAATCAAGCATGGTCTGCTCCAGCTTCTCCTCGCTCATCCGTCCGTGGGCAATGGCCATGTTAGCCTCCGGCACCAGCTCTCTCAGAGTCTGGGCAATGCGGTGGATGCTGTGGATGCGGTTGTGAACGAAGAAGACCTGGCCATTGCGCTCCAGCTCCCGCATCACCGCTTCACGGATGAGAGACCCGTTGTACTCCGATACATAGGTCTTGATCGGCAGACGCTCCTCTGGCGGCGTCTCCATGGTGCTCATGTCCCGCACCCCCACCAGGGCCATGTGGAGAGTGCGGGGGATGGGCGTAGCGCTGAGGGTGAGCACATCCACCTCTCTCCTCATCCGCTTGAGGCGTTCCTTGTGGGCCACTCCAAACCTCTGCTCTTCATCAATGATCACCAGGCCCAAGTCTTTGAAGCTCACGTCGCGCTGCAACAGACGGTGGGTGCCGATGCAGATGTCTATGCTGCCGTTCTTCAGGTCCTCGATTATGGCCTGTTGTTCCTTGATGGAACGAAAGCGGCTCAGCATCTCCACTCTGGTTGGGAAGGCAGACAGCCGCTCGGTGAACGTGTCGAAGTGCTGCTGGGCCAGCACCGTCGTCGGCACCAGCATAGCCACCTGCTTCCCATCCATCACCGCTTTGAAAGCAGCGCGTAGGGCCACCTCCGTCTTGCCATAGCCCACATCGCCGCAGACCAGCCGGTCCATGGGCTTCGGCTTCTCCATGTCTTCCTTCACCCGGTTGACCGCCTCCATCTGGTCGGGCGTCTCGACATACGCGAAGGAAGCCTCGAGTTCCTGCTGCCACAATGTGTCGCGCGAGAAAGAAAGACCAGGAACAACCTCCCTGCTGGCGTACAGGGCCAGAAGTTCCCGGGCCATCTCCCGGGCCGACTCCTTCACCCTGCGCTTCACTCGCTCCCACTCGTGCGTCCCCAGCCGCGTCAGCGTCGGGGTTCCCCCCGCTGAGCCCAGGTAACGGCTAACACGGTCTGCCTGGTCAACGGGGACGTACAGCCTGTCCGCCGCGGCATACTGCAAGCTGAGGTACTCCCTCTCAGCCCCATCGACCTGCATCCGGATCATGCCCACAAACCGGCCGATGCCATGCTCCACGTGCACCACATAGTCCCCCGGCGAAAGATCGGGAAGCAGGGCCTTGTGCTCCACCGGCCGCGCCTTCTTCGCACGCGCCTGCTTCACGAAGCCGAAGATCTCCTTGTCGGTCAGCACGAAGACCTCTCTGCCTACGGTCCAGCCCTCCGAAACGGACCCCGCCACCAGCACCAGCGATCCTGCCTCAGGCGGCGCATCAATCTGGGACACAGGAGTGGCCAGGACGTCATTCTCCGCCAGAAGCTCTGCCAGCCTGGCTGCCTGGTGCGACAGTATGACAACGGTGCGCCTCCTCCGCAGCAGCCTCTTCACCTCTTCCACGAACACGTCCAGTTGGCCCCCGTAGCTCGGCGCAGCCCCGAAGCCAAGTCGGTGCTCCGAGCCTTCTCCAGACGGCCACCTGGCCAAGGTAACGCGCCGCATCCCGCCAAGCTCGGCCTCCAGCTCACCATGAAGCAGGTAGGGGACCCGAGAATCCCTACCCCATTCGGCCTTGTCACCGTGTGCGGCGCGCAGTTGTCTCGCCTGGACGTCCAGCTTTTCCAAGGCCGCTTCAACGCCACGTGGCTCGACCTCGATCACCAGCGAACCCGGCGGCAGATAGTCAGCAATGGTCCCCTCACCACCGCCAGCCGCCTCTTTTGCCGGCACCACATCCACCTCTGACAGCATTTCCACCGACAGTTGGGTGTTCGGGTCGAAAAGGCGGATGCTGTCCACCATGTTGCCCAGGAACTCGATCCTGGCAGGCAGTCCAGTGTGAGGAGGATAGACGTCGAGGATTCCACCACGCTGGGCGAAGGTGCCCGGTACCTCCACCATGCTGGTGCGCTCGTAGCCCATGTCTACCCACCTGGCCACCAGATCGAACGGTGGAACGGACGTCCCCCGACGGATGACGTGGCCGGCTGTCCCGAACCCTTCAGGAGACATGGTCTTCCGCGCAGCAGCACCTGCCGAGGCGACGATGATAGGGGAGTCGTCACCTCTCCCACGTGCTTCCCTTGCCCTGACCAGGCAAGCCACAACCCGCAGCCTCTGGTGCTCTATGTACGGGTCCACGGTCAGGTCTTCATAGGGCAAAGTGTCTGGCTCGGGGAACAGCAGTGTCTCTGACTGTTGACCGGCCCATGCGGCAACCTCACTGTGGAACCTCCGGGCTTCTTCTGACGTTGGCACCAGGACCATGGTCGGCACCGACAGCCACCGGTGCAGTGCGGCCACCACAAAGGGCTGAGCTGCACCAGCCACTACCACGGTGCGGTCAGGTTGCGGCCCGGCCAGATCCTCGGCTAGCTGCCGCAAAGCCGGCATGGCCTCCGCCACTGACATCAGGCCGGAAATATCCACCGTTCTGCTCCAAACACCTTCAGGGCTAGCCTGAGACAGACTAGCCCTCCTCCAACCA
>QMOF01000110.1 GCA_003650185.1 Chloroflexota bacterium
AAGCACTAGCTTTTGCCACCAACAGGTTGTAGAATTATGACCTAGCGTTTTCGCCAGTCTGGCATCGAAGGGAGGGAAAGTGGCCAAGATCTATTACGACAGCGACGCCAACCTGGATCTGCTGAAGGGCAAAGTGATAGGCATAATCGGCTACGGCAGCCAGGGGCATGCCCATGCCAACAACCTGAGAGACAGCGGTTGCACAGTAGTGGTCGCGGAGGCGCCGGGAACTGAAGCCTGGGACACGGCCAAGGGAGCGGGTTTTGAAGTAGTCACTGCCGACGAGCTGGGTAAACAAGCCGACATTATGATCATGCTGGTCCCTGATAACCTGCACCCGGTAGTCTATCGGCAGTCGATTGAGAAGTCCATGGGTCCGGGCAAGACCCTCATGTTTGCCCATGGCTTCAACATTCACTATGGCCAGATCGTGCCTCCCGCCAGTGTTGACGTGAGTATGATAGCTCCCAAGGGCCCAGGGCATATGGTGCGCCGCCTCTACACCGAGGGACTGGGCACCCCTGCCCTGGTCGCCGTTCATCAAGACGCGTCCGGCAAGGCCAAGGACATAGCATTGGCCTACGCCAAGGGGATCGGCTCTACCAGGGCAGGAGTCCTGGAAACGACCTTCCGTGAGGAGACGGAGACCGACCTGTTTGGCGAGCAGACGGTGCTCTGCGGCGGCGTCACCGCCATGATAAAAAATGCTTTCGAGACCCTTGTGGAGGCCGGGTACCAGCCGGAGATAGCCTACTTCGAGGTCTGCCACGAGTTGAAGCTTATCGTTGACCTGATCTACCAGGGTGGCTTCGCCTACATGCGCTATTCGGTCAGCGATACCGCCGAGTATGGTGACTACACCCGCGGTCCACGGGTCATCGACGAGATGGTCAGGGCAGAGATGGAGCAGATTCTCCGGGAAGTCCAGGACGGCACGTTCGCTCTGGAATGGATACTGGAGAACCAGGCTGGCCGCCCGAAATTCAACACACTAAGGCGAATAGAGGCAGAACACCCTATCGAGAAGGTGGGCAAAGAGCTGCGCGCCATGATGCCGTGGCTGAAAGGGTAGGCGCGACTCAGGACCACCGTGCTTAGGCCTGCTCGGTAGAGCATGCATCCGCTGGCTGAATTTCAGAGGCCGCTTTGAAGCCGAAGCCAGGCTCTTGAGGATGCGGCACACCGGAGGTGCAATCTCTGAAGCCACTCAGCGAGGCAGGTCACGCCGGTAGACATCAGCGCGAAACGGGAGCAACAGCCAGGAGAGGTGAAGAAAGATGGATAGGATAATCATCTTCGACACCACGCTGCGAGACGGCGAACAGGCTGCCGGAGGAATGCTTAATGTCGATGAGAAGTTGGAGATAGCCCGGCAGCTTGAGAAGCTGGGTGTGGATGTCATCGAAGCCGGGTTCCCGGTCAGCTCGCCTGGCGACTTTGAAGCAGTGAAGACCATCGCGAGCGCCATCCGCCAGCCCGTCATCTGCGCACTGAGCCATGCCAACCCGAAGGCCATAGACAGCGCATGGGAGGCAGTGAGGGCAGCCGAGAATCCGCGTATTCACGTCTTCCTGTCGGCCTCCGAGATACACCTGTCCTACCAACTCAAGAAGACGCGGGATGAGATACTGGGCCTAGCGCGCGACATGGTAGCGCGTGCCAAGTCCTACCTCGACGACGTGGAGTTCTCGCCGATGGACGCCAGCCGTACCGACCCTTCCTTCCTTCATACCATCATCGAGGCGGTCATTGAGGCTGGCGCTACCACGGTGAATATTCCCGACACTGTCGGCTATGCCATCCCGGACGAGTTTGGCAGCTTGATAGAGGGCATAGTGACCAACGTGCCCAACGCCCATAAGGCCATAATCAGCGTCCATTGCCACAACGACCTGGGGCTGGCTGTTGCCAATAGCCTGGAAGCATTGCGCCGCGGCGCAAGACAGGTGGAGTGCACCATCAATGGCATCGGGGAAAGGGCGGGCAACGCCTCTCTTGAGGAAATTGTCATGGCGCTCAAGACACGCAAAGACCTTCTGAACCTGGAAACCGGGATCGACACCAGGCAGATCTACAAGACCAGCCGACTGGTGAGTGAGCTCACCGGTTTCGTGGTGCAGCCCAACAAGGCCATTGTCGGGGCAAATGCCTTCCGCCACCAGTCTGGCATCCACCAGGACGGCATAATCAAAAAGGCGATCACCTATGAGATCATGGACCCAAGAGAGGTAGGCGTTCCAGCAAGCAGTCTGGTGCTGGGAAAGCTCAGTGGTCGCCATGCCTTCAAGGAGCGGCTGGCCGAGCTTGGCTACACCCTGGGCGATGAAGACCTGGACCGCACTTTCCAGGCCTTCAAGGAACTGGCAGACAAGAAGAAGGAAGTCACCGACCGCGACATCGAGACTCTCGTTGCCCAGGAGATGCACGCCATCTCCGAGACCTTTCACCTTGACCAGGTGCAGGTCTCGTGCGGCATGAACACTCTGGCCAGTGCTGCCGTCAGGCTTATCGATTCAGAGGGCCGTGTGCTCACGGACGCCGCCGTGGGCACGGGCCCCGTCGACGCCGTGTACAAGGTCATCAACCGGATCGTCTCCGTGCCCAACAAGCTAACCGAGTTCACGGTCAACTCGGTCACAGAGGGAATCGACGCCGTCGGTGAAGTCCTGATCAGGATCGAAAGTGATGGGGTAAGTTACACTGGGCGCGGTGCCGACACGGACATAATCATGGCAAGCGCCAAGGCATACATGAACGCCGTGAACAGGCTACTGGCAAGCAGAGGGAAGAAGACTGAATGACCCTGGCTGAGAAGATACTGGCGGCACACGCAAGCAGGGACAGGGTCAGTCCCGGGGAGCTTGTCAACGTCAAGGTCGACCTTGTCCTGGCGAATGATATCACCGCACCCATCGCCATAAGAGAGTTCGAGCGCATCGGCGTGGACAGAGTCTTCGATCCCCGCAAGGTAGTGATGGTACCGGACCACTTCGTCCCCAACAAGGACATCCCATCAGCAGAGCAGGCCAAGATGATGCGGGAATTCGCCCTGGCACAGGGCGTGGTCTACTACGAAGTGGGCCAGGCGGGCATCGAGCACGTCCTCCTGCCAGAGCAGGGACTTGTTGTTCCCGGCGATGTCGTCATAGGTGCCGACTCTCACACATGCACCTACGGGGCGCTGGGAGCCTTTGCCACCGGGATGGGCTCCACCGACATCGCCTCGGCTATGGCCTGCGGCGAGATCTGGATGAAGGTGCCCCCAACCATCAGGTTCGTTTACCACGGTAGGCTGCCCAGGTGGATAGGGGGCAAGGACCTCATCCTGTACACTATCAGTCGCATCGGGGTGGACGGCGCTCTGTACGCAGCGATGGAGTTCACCGGAGAAGCCATCGCGGATCTTTCCATGGACGGGCGCTTCACCATGGCCAACATGGCCATCGAAGCAGGCGCCAAGGCTGGCATTTTTCGGGTAGATGACAAGACACTGGACTATGTGCGTGCCAGGGCAAGTCGGGCATACCACGTTTATGAGCCGGATGACGATGCGGAATGCAACACGACTGTAGAATACGACGTTTCGCGGCTTGAGCCGCAGGTCGCCTTCCCCCACCTCCCATCAAACGCCAGACCGATCAGCCAGGTCGGCACAATCAACATCGACCAGGTGGTTATTGGTAGTTGTACCAATGGCAGGCTCGAAGACTTGCAGGTTGCCGCTCAGATAATCAGAGGTAGGAAGATACACCCCAAGGTGCGCTGCATAATCATCCCGGGCACGCAGCAAGTCTACCTTGACGCACTCAGAAGGGGGCTGGTGGAGGAGTTCGTCAGCGCAGGGGCAGTGGTAAGCACTCCCACCTGTGGCCCGTGTCTCGGAGGCTACATGGGCATTCTGGCTGCCGGTGAGCGATGCGTGTCCACCACCAACCGCAACTTCGTCGGCCGCATGGGGAGCCGTGATTCCGAGGTGTACCTGGCTGGCCCGGCAGTCGCTGCCGCCAGTGCTATCCTCGGGAGGATCGCCGGCCCTGAGGAGGTAACCAATTGAAATTGACCGGCAGGGCCCACAGGTACGGCGCCAACGTAGATACGGATGCCATTATCCCGGCCCGCTATCTGAACACGTCCGATCCTGCAGAGCTGGCCCAGCACTGCATGGAGGACATCGACAGCGAGTTCCTCAACAGAGTCCGGCCGGGGGACATCATAGTGGCCGATACCAACTTCGGCTGCGGTTCGTCGCGAGAGCACGCCCCCGCGGCCATCAAGGCCGCGGGCATCTCCTGCGTCATCGCCAAGAGCTTCGCCCGCATCTTCTTTCGCAACTCGATCAATACCGGGCTGCCCATCCTGGAGAGCGAGGAGGCGGTGGACGAGACCGACCCCGGAGACATCCTCGAGGTCGAGCTTGCCACCGGCGAGATCGTGAACGTCACCAAGAACAAGTCGTTTCGGGCCAAGCCCTACCCCGATTTCATGCTGGAGCTTATCGGGGCTGGGGGCCTCATTGAACACACCAGGAGGAAGCTTGGCCAAGGGGGAGACACTCAGTGAAGATCGAACTGGCCGTGCTACCCGGCGATGGCGTGGGGCCAGAGGTCGTAGCCGAGGCAGTCAAGGTCTTGGGCGCTGTGGGCCAGAGGTTTGGCCACGAGTTCAACATGCGATACGGCCTCGTTGGTGGCGCCTCCATCGACCAGTCCGGCACAGCCCTCACAGCGGAGACCCTGCACATGTGCCAGGACTGCCACGCGGTGCTGTTGGGAGCTGTCGGGGGGCCAAGGTGGGATGACCCCCTAGCCACGGTGCGTCCCGAAGATGGCCTGCTGGCACTGCGCAAAGAGTTGCGTCTGTTTGCCAACCTGCGCCCAGTGAAGGTCTTTCCCATGCTCGCGGACTCGACCACCATCAAGCCCGAGGTCGTCAAGGGAGTGGACATGGTCGTGGTGCGCGAGCTCACGGGCGGGCTGTACTTTGGCAAGCCCAAGAAACGGTGGACCACTTCTAGGGGTAGGCGCGCCGTGGACAGCATGGTTTACACCGAGAAGGAGATCGAGCGCATTCTGCGGGTGGGCTTCGAGATAGCCAGAAGGCGCAGCAAGAAGCTTGTCTCAGTTGACAAGGCCAATGTCCTCGAGTCTTCGCGCCTCTGGCGGCAGATAGCTATTGAGCTATCCGCTGAGTACCCGGATGTGGAACTGGAACACATGCTGGTGGACGCCTGCGCCATGAGGTTGATACAGCGCCCTGCGGACCTCGACGTAATTGTGACCGAGAACACATTTGGCGACATACTGACCGATGAGGCGTCCATGCTGGCCGGCTCCCTGGGAATGTTGCCTTCGGCCAGCCTGGCGGGGGTGCCGGGGGCAGGTAAGAGCATCACCTTCGGCATGTACGAGCCGATCCACGGCTCTGCGCCCAAGAGGGCGGGGCAGAACATGGCAAACCCTATCGCCACCATCCTGAGCTGCGCCATGATGCTGCGCTACTCGTTCGGACTGGAGACAGAAGCTGAAGCCGTAGAGAAAGCGGTAGCCAGCGTGCTGGAGAGGGGCTATCGCACCTATGACATCGTGGAAAGAGGCAAAGCCTCCATCGGCACCAGGGAGATGGGCGACCTGATCACCACAGCAGTGAGGGGATAACTTGGCCAGCGTCACAGCTTCCAGAACAGGCATCGCCAATCTGCCACTCCACGGAGGCAAGGCCCCACCCTGGCTGTTCCAGAGAATGGTGAAACTCTCCCGAGAGATCACCATGTTCATCGTCGGCGAGTTCGGGCCAGAAGAAATGCTGCGCCGCATGTCAGATCCCTACTGGTTCCAGGCCTTCGGCTGTGTGCTCGGCTTCGATTGGCACAGCAGCGGCGTCACCACCACGCTATGCGGTGCGCTCAAGGAAGGGCTCAGAGGACTTGAAGAAGAGCTTGGGCTGTTCATTGAAGGCGGCAAGGGACGTACCTCAAGGCAGACCCCGGCAGGAATCGAAAGCCACGGTTCTGCCATCTCGGTCGATCCCGGCCAGCTGATATACGCCAGCAGGATGTCAGCCAAAGTGGACAACACCGCGCTCCAGGACGGCTACCAGCTCTATCACCACAGCTTCCTGTTCACCAGGAGTGGCTCATGGGCGGTAGTCCAGCAGGGCATGAACCAGGCCACTCGGTATGCCCGTAGGTACCACTGGCTGGGTGAATCGGTGGCTGACTTCGTCTGCGAGCCTCACGCCGCCATCTGCTCCCAGGCACGAGGTGGGGCATTGAACCTGGTGGCCAGCGAGAGCGCCACGGCGAGAAGCACCATCACTCTACTGGCGGCCGAGCCGACGGAAACCATTCTGCGGGACTTCAACAAGATCAAGTCTCTCAATCTGCCGCCGAGACACCATATCCTCATCGAGGATATACACCCCGACAGGCTGACCAAAGGTCTCGCGGCCACCTACGACCGGCAGCCGAAGGGCTTTGCAGAGTTGCTGAGTGTCGAAGGCGTGGGACCCAAGACGGTACGGGCGCTCAGTCTGATTGCCGAACTGGTCTATGGCGCCACACCCAGCTTCTGCGACCCGGCGCGCTATAGCTTCGCCCACGGAGGGAAGGACGGTCACCCCTTCCCGGTTGACCGACAAACGTATGACAAGAGCATAGACATGCTGGCCCAAGCCGTGCGGAAGGCAAAGATCGAGTGGCGCGAGAAAGAGGGGGCGCTTCGGCGACTGAGCCAGAGCAACACGCTCTAGTCTCTTTCGGCCTTTTGCGTTGGGCAATCGAAGCGGCTTTTCAGCGGCGGGCAATGGTACGCCTTACCCCAGCCGAAGGTGGCGTGGCCGCTGAACTTGACTCCAACTGGATTCTAGCTATAATCTAAACTCTGGGGATGAGGGTCATAGCTGGTACCGCAAAGGGCACCAGGCTCAAGTCACCCAAGGGTGCCATACGTCCCACGACTGAGCTTGTGCGAGGGGCCATATTCTCTATTCTTCAGTCAGTGGTCAGTGGCGATTGGACGGCGTTGGATCTCTACGCAGGCAGTGGCGCACTGGGCATTGAGGCCCTCAGCAGAGGAGCTAGTTGGGTTGACTTCGTCGAGAGCAACCCCAAGTACCGAGCCGTTATCAAAGAGAACCTGGCCCTGACCGGGTTCACCTCGCGGGCCAAGGTCTACTCTTGCAGCGTAACCAAGGCCCTATCTGTGCTTGACGGCAGCTACGACGTGGTGATGCTTGATCCCCCGTATTCTGATTCGTCCCTCGGGGATGTCCTCGTTTCTCTTCTTAGCTCCCACCTGGTCGGACCAGATTCTACAGTGGTAGTCCAGTACTCCATTCACCGACAGCTACCCCCGGCGGTAGAGCGATTCCACCTTGTCAAGAGTAGGAACTACGGCGATACTTCTCTTTCAGTCTATCGACAGGAGGTCAGGAATTGAGGATAGCGCTTTACCCCGGAAGCTTTGACCCCGTTACCAGAGGACACGTAGATATAGCTCAAAGGGCAG
>QMOF01000111.1 GCA_003650185.1 Chloroflexota bacterium
AGGATGCTCTACCTCCAGGATGAGCTTGGCTGTCACAACGTCAACTTCGTCTCCCCATCGCACTTTGTGCCTCAACTGGTGCGAGCGGTGGCTGAAGCCGTACCTATGGGTCTGAGAGTCCCGCTGGTCTACAACAGCAGCGGCTATGATTCCGTGGCGTCGCTCCGGGAGCTTGACGGCATCATAAGCGTCTATCTGCCCGACCTGAGGTACGCCTCCAGCAAGTGGGCCAGGAAGTTCTCCCAAACCGGTGACTACGTGTCGCATGCCCGCCAGGCCATCAAGGAGATGCACAGGCAGGTGGGCGACCTGGTGCTGGATGAACACGGAGTGGCACAGCGGGGGCTGATCGTGCGTCACCTGGTGCTGCCCAACGGTATCGGGGGCAGTCAGGAATCGCTGACCTGGTTGGCGCGAGAGCTTGGCACGACGGTCGCGGTCAGCATAATGGCCCAATATTCGCCGCAGTACCGGGCACAAGGCATCCCTCTGCTCTCCAGGACGATATCGACGGCTGAGTACGAAGCGGTGCTTGATGTGGTTGGTCGGCTGGGCCTCGAGAATGGCTGGGTGCAGGAAATGGGTTCAGCAGACAGCTATCTGCCTGACTTCGAGCGTGCGGGCGACCCCTTTCACCCCGTGCCAGGGACAGCGCAGTAGCGGGGCGACGTTATGTCGGGCCCTCCTTCGAGAGGCCCAACAGCAGGATGGGCTACCCACCCAGCGGCGCCTTCAGGTGTGGTATGATGGGGCCATGCCCGCTATATGTCAGGAACTGGGCTGAGGCGTGAGGAATGCAGGTCAAGCGCTATAGCTCCGGCAATAGCGTTTGGAGACTACCACCAAAGACGCAACACAGATGCTAGCTCTCGTGGGTGCAATGACAGAAGAGGTCGCCGACCTCAGGAAGCAAATGGTCATCGAACAGACTGTAGCTGAGTCGCACTGCCGTATTTACCGGGGCAGCCACCAGGGGAAAGACCTGGTGCTGGTGCAATCCGGCATGGGCAGGGAGATGGCGGAGCGAGCCATCAGACTGACGCTGGAGCGCTTTTCGATCGCGACAGTGGTCTCATTCGGTTACTCCGGCGCCCTGACCCAAGTGTTGAGAGCAGGCGATGTCATTGTATGCCGGAAGCTCTATGGCCACAATGACGCCGTGCCACAGGCTGGAACGTCACTCTCCGCGTGTCACTCCGACGCAGCGCTGGCGTTGGCTGCAGCAGAGGCTTTTGAAGGTGCGCAACTCAAGTGGATGGAGGCCGACAGCATAACATGGCCCCGGCTCGTCCGCGATCCGCATGCCAAGACTGAGTTGGGCAGCATCTTCTCCGCCCAGGCGGTGGACATGGAGAGTTACTGGATCGCCAGGATAGCAGATGAAAGGGGCATCCCCTTCTTGTCCATCCGCGCGATATCCGACACCGCCTCTGATCCCTTGCCGCCGTTCGACACGCTGGTGAGATCCGATGGCCGCCTGCGAGCAAGAAGGGCAGCCCTGTACTTCCTGCCCCGTCCGTGGCAACTGACAACGCTGTTCCGCTTCTATCGGCAGGCCCGCTGTGCAAGAGAGAGCCTGAAAGTAGCAGTGGACTGTTTTCTGGGTCGGCTCTAAAGAGGCACAGACCATCGCCTGGCACCACCAGGAAGCGGGCCGAACGAGTACCCAGCCGGTCTATATAATGAGACCAGGGACAAGAGCCCAGGCCACCACCCAACCACCATCAACGCTGCGAAGGCACACTACACCGCCCATGGTGAAACCGACGACTTCCTTCGTAGGGTCCCCCACAACCAACGAAGACGCCAGCCGGCTCAAGTGCGGAAGGTGTCCCACGATCATCAGTGGCTCTTGGGCTTCTAAGACTAGCTGCTTCGCCTTTTCAGGGCTGTCCGACGGCCCGAGACCCTCCTGCTCGGCCACGCCGCAAGGTGGCATCACCTGGTCGGCAATAAGCTCAGCCGTCTGCCTGGCCCTGAGCCTTCCGGAATGGAGAATACGGGTAACCTCCAAGCCCAGGCAGCCGACGCGAGTGGCTACAAGCTCGACGTCGCTCCGTCCCTTGTCTGTCAGGGGCCGACCGGGGTCTTCTGCCTCTGACTTAGCTTCCCCGTGCTGTACGAGGTAGACCTCCATTGGCCGTCCTCACGATCACTTTGGTTTTCCCTGGGCCAACCATGCCCGGTCCTTGCGCTAGTCCGGCTCGCCGGAGGCCTGGTCGCTGGCGCTCTGGCTTTCGGCCTGGCGGTCTCTGAGCCAGCGCTTGAGCTCGTCCAGGGCTGGCGGGGCGACGTAGAAAACCTGAACGTCCGAGGGAAATTGCACTCCGTGACCCTCCCTCATCAGCAGCAACCCCACCTCCCTCGCCCCCAGCGTTTCGTCGATGCACTTCGCCATGTGCTCGTCTCTTCTTTTCTGCGCGTCCAGGTACGAATCATACACCAGCCTTATGGCCTTCTGGCTTTGGAGGCCTACAGCCAGACACCTGCTCCAGTCCATGAACTCAGCCAGCAACTCTGCTTCCTCGAGCGGCTGGAGCTCGGCCCCGGTTGCTAGCCTGGCTTGCACGATGCTGTGGCTACCTGTGTTCAACTCTTCGATGGCCTTCGCCCCATTCTCACCACCCACCGGTACCAGCTCATGGTACACTTTCTTCACATTGCCCAGCTTCGACTCCAGGTTGGTCACATGGGCCTCGACCTGTTCCCAATAGCTGCTGACCCTGTCCTGCAAATCGCCCTCCGGTTTCCTGGGAAGAAATACCAGGGGCACGAAGAACAGCTTTCTCTCGGCCTTGAACTCGTTGGCCGAAGGTTTCTCCATTCTGCCTAGCTCTTGTGACATGCGCCTCCCTGTCGGACCAAGCCTACTCGCCCCTCAAACCGAAGAGGGTGCTCTTCCTGTGCTGGAGATAGTGCTCAGACATGAAATTGAGGGGCTTCTTGGCAACAGCAAAATTGCCATGGAGCAGCCAGAACACTTCCGATAACTCAAGCAATCTGGCTGACTGGTGTTCCGCGGCCAGCTTGTAGAACCTCCTGCCTTCCTCCTCGTAGTCCGCCATGTCCCGCCTCAGCCTTCTGGTGAAGCTGGGCCTCGCCTCGCCCAAGGAAGGGTAGCGGTAGTCGAACGCGGCGTATTCAGGGTACATGCCTGAAATAAACAGGCAGACATCCGCTATCCTCTTGTAAAAGCCAAACCTGTATTCTTCATCCACGGTCTGACACATTTCAGTCAGACAGTCGATGTCCATGTCGTTGAACCGGAGCTTCCGCCATATCCCTTTCCTCACCCGCGTGGTAACCACATAGCTCTCGATCCGCACGAAAGACGTCAGCATATCGGCGAGATAAGTCAGGACGCTGCGGTTGGCCAGAAACTCGGCTACCTGGTTGGCATCGAAAACCGGTACTCTCTGGGTGGCCGTTCTTTCCACCGTGTACTTCTGGGACTCGATCTCTCTCCGGGTCTTCCTGAGCAAGACCTCGAACAGGAAGCGCGGGCTGATCCGGGCCAGGACTTCTTCGCCCATCGTGGTTATTCGTTGGAACACCCGTTCAGCTTCCTGCTCCAGCATCCCCTCGACAATCACAGGATCATCTTTGAAGGTGTCGATCCTGTCAGCAAGTCTGGGCTCTACCGTTTCAACCAGGAAAAGAATGTCACTGTCCGAGAATGGTATCGTAGTCTTGCTGCCCATTTCAGCCTCTATCCACAAGCCTAGCCTGCAATTGGGTTGTGGTCCCCAAAGGCCCAAATATCGCTATCCAATCTAAATTTTACCATATTTAGCATAAGAGACCGTGCCTCGATAGTGCGTGATTTGTCTGACTGTGCCGCGCGGCCCGCCTTTGGCCGCGTGGGTCTCATATTTTGGGCCGGCCAGGGCGTCAACCTCGGTCCCATTGGCCCGTGGCACCTGGCCGACAGTCGAGGTTATCCCTGGCCCGAGCAGTGATGTGGGGACAGGTCGTCAGGCCTGTCCGTGCCGAGTGCAGTAACTGGGTGCCTGCATGAGCACAGCGAAGGGTCTCGGCCGCTGGGGTCCTTCGCTGGACTCGGAATCGTGGGGCGGGTGCGGCACTGTGGAATCCACCGCCGCTGTTGCCGCTGTGGCCAGAGTGTAGGGCCACCGGGTGGGGACACCCCAGGGCACCGTGCGGTGGCCCACCACCAGAAGACAAGTCCTACCTGGCCAGCACCGTTTGACAAGGCCCTGTGGCTGCGGTAATGTATCGCAGAATCGGATACCCGCCATCGGGCTCCACAGGCGATTGGCCTGGTAAGACTTGGGGGCAGGCACAACTGGCACGCTATTGCGCAGCAATGCCGTCCTTGCGTTAGTACGTGCCCACTTCATGGGAATCCATCAGTTTGGTGTCAGTCAGCAGGTGGCGGGACACAGTAAACATGTGACCGGGCCAGGTGACTTGGGGTGAAGGTCTACGACAGGCTTCTGGTCTGCTTGGCGCTTGTTTTCGCGCTGACAACGGTTCTTATCTCGACTTCGAACCAGGGCCTGGATGTCTATTTCTCCGTCTACCTCTTTGAGTGCCTTGCTTTGACCCTGCTGTTCTCTCACCTCAATCCCAGTGCGCGCGCAGGTCTGAACCGCGTGAGCTACGTCCTGGCCATCGGTCTGCTGTGTCTGGTGGCGCTACGGGTGACGGAAGTTGTGACCGGGGTGGAGATCATATGAAGGCGGCCGCCCTCGTTCTGGGCCTGGCACTGCTGGTAGCTTCGACTTGCCTGGCGCCTGTGTTGGCCGGGCCGCTGTACAGTCCGCACGAGAACCCCGATGAAGCCGAGCCTACTTACCACGTCGGCTTGCCCGTTTTGCTGCATTACGCCGAGGTGCTGTCAGTGCTGGCGGAGGGGAAGTACAGCGATACTCTGAGCCTGATGTCCCAACTGGACGTTGACCGGAGTGCCGTCCCGGATGACGTCAAGATCGTCATGGAGACCTACAACGGCCTCCTGGCAGACTTCGCGGCGAAGTTGGATAGCCTGGATGCCGCACTGGCTGAAATCGAGCAGCTTCTGGAGGCGGGTGACCTCGAAGAGGTGCGCGGGAAGTTGACGGTCGTGGCAGGGATTCTGGATAAGGTGGGAACTAGGCTTGTAGACGTGGAAGAAGCCACTGACCAGCTCGTTACCCTGCTCGGACCTCTTGGGGCTCCCACTGAGTTGGAGAGCGTGAAGCAGGCGAAATGGAGGCTCAGGGAAGCGGAGAGAAAGCTGGCAGAGCTCGAAGACATCTACCAGACGGCGCTGGAGCAACTTGAGGCGGAGGTAGAGCAGGTGGCCGAGGCACAGTACCAGACTGGCATCACCTTGCACCTGGACAAGAGTGAGGCCTGGATAGGGGAGAGCATAATTGCGTCGGGGGTACTTCGACGTGTGGACAACGATGGCCTTCTGGCGGACAGGGAAGTAGGCGTTCTCTGCGAGGGGAAGGTA
Source organism: Chloroflexota bacterium (assembly GCA_003650185.1). Taxonomy (GTDB): domain Bacteria; phylum Chloroflexota; class Dehalococcoidia; order UBA2247; family RBG-13-53-26; genus B9-G15. Next base: position 5,462 of record QMOF01000111.1, read on the forward strand.
CTGGCTGTGGCCACCACCGATGCTGACGGGTCCTACCAGGTGGCCGTAACGGTGCCCTGCCGGTATGTCGAATCCATATCGCTCCGGGCAAGATACAGCCCACAGGGACAGGACCGGGAGCTATACTTGCCGTGCGTCAGCCCGGAGGCGCGGCTGAAGGTGGACTTTGACCAGCCACGCCTGGAGATAGACGTTCCAGACCGGGTCTACCCCGGCCTGCCGTTCAATGTCACGTGCTGGATAACCAGCGGTATCAGTGCACCACCTGACGGCAGGCAGATCGAGGTGCTGTGGGACAACCAGGTGGTCGCTGCTTGCACCTCTTCAGAGGACGAGTTGGAGGTAAAGGTGAGACCGAGCGCTGGTGCTGCCGTCGGTGAGCACGAGTTGGAGGTGCGCCTGAAGGCGCACGAGCGTTCCGCTGGTGCCGTGGCGCAGAGCACGGTTACGGTCATCAAGGCACCGATTGAGGTGGTAGTGGACCGTCTGGAGTTCGACACCCTGTCGAGGAAGCTACGACTGGCGGGCCATCTGGGCTCGGACCTGCCTTTTTCCAGTGCGGATGTGCGGGTCTGCCTGGCCGGGGCCAGCACGACAGTCCAAGCCTCTACCGAGGGCACATTTGAGGCAACGCTGGGTCTCCCGCTTGGGGTCACCATCATGGGCACGCAGGAGGTGGAGATAACCGTTGAGCCACTGGAATCCTGGTATCTTCCAGGCCGAGCCGAGGCAAGTGTTTTTGCCATGGACATAGTCAACCTGGCGCTGGTCTCGGTTGCAGCGCTTTCAGTGGGGGTGGTACTGTACGCGCGTAGAAGAGGGAAGCCTGGCGAGACCGGCCCCCTACCTGAGAAGATGTCATCGCTGACACCCTATCCAGGCGAGCCATCGCCACCGACAAGCCGCGAGGCAGAGAGCACCCCAGCCAGGATACTGGCCTGTTACGCTGATGCGGCGGAGGCCGTTGGCCGGGCAACAGGGATATCTCTGAGACCCAACATCACCCTGAGGGAGTTCTTGAAGCGGACTGCGCCTGAGCTGAGGGAGGCGGCCGAGGCATTTACTGAGCTGACGTACCTCTCGGAGGAATGCCTCTACTCCCCCCGTGTGCCGGGCGAGGCCAGCGCATCACGGGCAAAAGGCCTGGCCCTGGCAGTCAAGAAGGGGGTAGGAGGGGGGCATGCGTAGGTTCCTGCTAGGCTTGACGCTGGCCGTAGCGGTGGTGCTGGCTGTCGTCGTATGGCTGTATCCGTCAAACGAGGACTTCCGGCCTGAGAACCCCTTCTGGAATGGGCTGAAGGGCTTCATGGAGCAGTTCGACGCCCGGTCAATAGACCTGCCCGACGGCTTGCCTCCGGAGCCGGAAGGCACCACCCTTCTACTCATCCCCTACGTTGAGCTGACCGAGGCAGAGCTGGGCGGCCTCGCCGGTTACGTCCGGTCAGGCGGTACCTTGCTGCTGCTGGACGACTACGCCTACGGCAACCAGGTGGTCGAGCACCTGGGGCTTGAGCCCAGGTTCAGCCAGGGTGCACTCTTTGACCCGCTATTTAACTACAAGAACAAGTGGCTAGTGAGGATTACGGACCTCACGACCACGACCGTTGGCGAGGACGTGGCGAGCATAGTCTTGAACCACGCCACCAGCCTCGATGCTGTGCCTGAGACCAATGTTATCGCACGGTCATCCAGGTTCAGCTTCTTGGACCTGAACCGGAATGGCACCCGCGACGACGAAGAGCCGAGCGGTCCACTGCCGGTGGTGGCTGCCTTGCCGGTGGACAAAGGCTCTGTTGTGCTGGTAGCAGACCCGAGCATACTGATCAACGGTATGCTGCAGCTAGAGGACAACGCCGCCTTTGTCCGCAGCATCATGGATATCCGCCACGAGGAGCGGGACCTGCTGCTGGCCAGGTCTCATCTCCCTGAGGGAAGCCTGGATGAGGCCAAAGGTTTCCTGGCCGCTGTTCGGGACCGGCTCTCTTCTCCGGTGGCGATGTCGGGCCTTCTGGTGGTGACG
>QMOF01000112.1 GCA_003650185.1 Chloroflexota bacterium
CACTGGAAGGCTATCTTCGCATTCAAATGGGCCGCATACGCTTTCTTCCAGTCGGCGAGCATTCTCCATACGGCATTCCGCTTGAGGTGCTCCTGCAGTAGGCCCCACGCGAGCCTAAGCTCAATACCTCCTAGTCGGTTGCCTGGAGCAGCTCCACTTCTGCCTACGTCCGGTCTAGTGGCCTCGTTTGTCGTGAGAACGGGCATGTCCCAGGGTAGAAACGGCAGACTGTGGAGAGGGAATGGTCAAAATCGAGAGTATTTCGCCTCACCGTCTTACAGGGGGAAGCCTCAGAACGCCTGGTCAGAGGGAACATCGACGAGCTTGTTGGCAAAGGCAAATTGGCAGATTTCGGCATCCGAGTGTGCGGATAGCTTCTCGAACAATCGTGATCGGTAAGTGTAGACCGTCTTAATGCTTATGCCCAACTCGTCAGCAATGTCTCTTACTCGCTTGCCATGTGCTATGAGGCAGGCGATCTGAAGCTCTCGATTGGAAAGCCGGTCCATCGGGGCCACATTGGACCTACTGACCAGGAGTTGCATGGCAACAATGTCCTTGGCCTCATTCGCTAGGTAGCACCTCCCCCCGGCCACGGTCCGGATGGCCTCCGGCAACTCGCATGTCCCGATGCCCTTCGTAACATACCCCAGTGCCCCCGCCTTCAGAAAGCGCGCCGCATATTGTCTCTCTGGATGAACCGTCAGAACCAATATGCGCGCGCGCGAGTCCAGACTCATGATGTGCTTGATAGCTTCCAGACCGTCCATGCGAGGCATAGAGACATCAAGGACAACGACATCGGGGTGCGTCCTCTTAAATTCCCGGACCGCTTCCACGCCATCGGAGGCTTCCGCCACCACAGTAGCCACGCCAGCTTCCTCGATGATGTGCTTCACACCAGATCGCATTAGGGCGTGGTCATCCGCGAGTAGTACTCGAATCATGCATACGCCTTTGTGCGGTTGCACTCTTGTGAGAAGACCCCCCATCGAGGGGTAGGCGCGCAACCACTTGTGTTCCTCTGCCTGGCTTGCTCGAGATTCTGACTTTGCCACCCACAAGATGAGCCCTCTCAACCATGCTCAGCAGTCCAAGTGAGTGGGCTCGAGCACGGCCTTCGGTGTCAAAACCAACACCGTCATCCGATATTCTCACCTTTAGAGTGTTGCCTATAGTCGAGATTTCAACCTGGGCCTCCGAGGCGTTCGCATGTTTCCAGACATTGGTTAACGCCTCTTGAACTATACGGTATGCTGCCATCGCAACAGCCTTGTCTATCTCTGCGTCGCCAATCGGAGTATCAACCGCGCATGGTATCCCGGTGCGCCTTTCGAACTCCTCCACATACCATTCTACCGACCTCATGAGGCCCAAGTCATCGATCATTGTGGACCCAAGGGTCATGACGATACGGTGGCAATCTGCCTGGATTCGCTGCGACAGTGCCAACAGCTCCGCCATCTCCTGTTCCGCAGCCTGATTTCCCTTGATGTGAGTGGCCAGTAATGAGGCCTTCATCTGAAAGAAGGCAAGTTCACTCCCAATAAGATCATGTAGGTCCCGGGCAATGCGCGCCCTCTCCTTCTCGGCCACTTCGAGAATCTGTTGCGAAAGTAGCCTCAGTTCGGCTTCTGACCTTCTTAGTTGTCCTTCGGCACGCTTGCGCTCAGTAATGTCGCGGAAACTGACAACAATCCCCCTGATACTTGGATCCAGGAGTAGATTGGTCGTAACGGTCTCCGCTATGCGCCAGGAACCATCGCCACGCAAGACACGATACTCTGCGCGCAACGGCACTCCCGGTTGCCTGAGGACACGCACCCAGCCCCTTGCAACACGACTATGCTCTGATGGATGTACCAAGCTGAACTTGTCCCACTCACTGGCTTCTGCCACTCTTCTGTTCCAAATGCGCTCGATGGAAGGACTGGCGTACAATATTCGACCTTCACGGTCCAAGACTGCAATGCTGTCTAGCCCGTTGTTGGTGAGGCCACGAAAGAGTCGCTCACTCTGTTCAAGGCGGGAGACGAGCTCTCGCTGGTCCTTTGCCAGACCTTCAAGTCGATCAGCTCGCAGTCGCAACTGAAGAAGTTCATCAATGAGTTGCTGCTTTGTCTTGGCCTGGTCTTTCATCTTCTCCTTCTGCGACTGGCACGCTTGATTGTCTACAGTGAGTTGAGAGTTCAGCCTACGCAGGACTCCGCTTTGTGCGGGTGCCTGCATGACTGGCCTGCCTGCTCCTGACACCCAAGCTTTGGTCGACTCCCGGCCACCAGAGGAATTGGTCACTCCATAGCGCAGAGTCCACCGAGCGCACTTGCGAAGAGTCACTTCGCTATGTTCTAGGAATTCTGCTAGTCAGGATGACATCGAAGGGACTGTGACTGTACGTCTCTCCTTGTCCCTATTTTACGATAACTAATTATGGGATAACCATAATATGACAACTGGCCAACGTCAAGCTCATCAGTGTGGCGCTGACGCAGCCTTGCGGTCATGTCAGAAGATTTCCGACAGACTGTAGGAAATCTTCTGCTAGGCAGATCCCAGATTGAAAGCTAGACTCCTATCTGGTAAGGAACATCACCTGGCGTCCGTCAACCTTCAACAAGAAGCTACGCGAATTGCCAGATGTAGTGGGTTGCGGCTTCGACAGGTCGGCGTACGGGTGTGCACTGTCAGTCTGGATTGGACTAAGGAGGTCAATGCATGGTTGGGGCACTTGAGGGGATCAGGGTCTTGGACTGGACGATATTCCAGCAGGGGCCGGTGGCAAGCATGATCCTGGGGGACCTGGGAGCAGATGTGATCAAGATAGAGGAACGCACCGGTGGCGATGTGGGTAGGGGAATGGTGAGAGTAGCCGGCGCCATGGTGGGCGGGAAAGAAGTCCTCAGGAACCCGTACTTTGAAGCCGGCAATAGAAACAAGAGAAGCCTGACTCTGGACTTGAGGAAGGCGAAGGCTAAAGAGATCGTGTACAAACTGGTGGAGAAGTCGGACGTCTTCGTTCAGAACTTCCGTCCGGGTGTGGCCGAAAGAATGGGAATGGACTATGACACACTCGTCAAGTACAACCAGAGCCTCATCTACGCCCATGCCTCCGGCTGGGGCCCCAAGGGGCCGGACAAAGACGAGCCTTCTGCAGACTACACGGCGCTGGCCAGGTCAGGCCTCATGACCATAGCCGGGGAGCCCGGAATGGACCCCATACCCATTCAAGGTGGCATCGCAGATCAGACGGGAGCAGTGATGACTGCCTTTGGCGTGGTATGCGCGCTCTACGCAAGGGAACGCACGGGAGTTGGGCAAAAGGTTGATGCGTCTATTCTCGGTGGGATGGTGTTTCTCCAAGGGCATCCCATGGTGTTCTGCACCATGGCTAATCTGTGGGGGATGAGGATCGCCAGAAAGAACGCCGGCAATCCACTCTGGAACCACTACAAGTGCGGTGATGACAAGTGGATAGCTCTGGCCCATCTGTCTCCCGACAAGTTCTGGCCGCTGCTCTGCAAAGCGATGGGGCTGGAGGCTCTGGAAAAGGATCCTCGGTTCGACACGATGGACAACAGAATGAAGAACTGCGAGAAGCTGATCTCCATTCTTGACGAGACATTCGCCACCAAGAGCCGCGCGGAGTGGATCGGGATATTCAAGGCTCATGGCCTGGTCTTCGCGCCGATCAACAATACCCTGGAGGTCACACAGGACCCTCAAGTACTGGCTAACGACTATGTGACTGAGTTCAATCATCCGGTCTTTGGCCCCACGAAGACCGTAGGTTTTCCGATCGGCTTGAGCAAGACGCCCATGTCTATCAGGAGAGAGGCTCCTGAGTTTGGGCAGCACACGGAGGAGATACTGAACGACCTCCTTGGCTATAGCTGGGATGACATCGCCAAACTGAAGGAGGAGGAGGTCATTTGAATAGCGGACGGGCCAGCCCGTCAGAAGTGGTGCCTCGTGTGCGGAGGTTCGCCATGGTCAGCGTGCTCCTGTCTTTCGGAGGGCAGTCAGAAGGCTGCCCACAAGTCGATCTGGCTAGAGGAGACGATGAACTATGAGTGCTGGCATGGCCAAGGTTGAGGAAGTATTCCGTGATCGGTCGAAGAGGGCCAGGGAACTCCAGGCCGAGGGTAAGAAAGTCATAGGATGTCTGTGCACCTTTGCCCCGGTGGAGTTCATTACTGCCGCCGGTCTTGTTCCGTACAGGATGGCGGGAAGCATGAGAAAACCGGCAGAACTGGTCGAGCACCACCTCGAGACCATCGCCTGCTCATTCACTCGCAGTGTGCTGGACCTCGGCCTCGCCGGGGACTACTCGTTCCTGGATGGCTTTGTCATTCCGCATTCGTGTGACAACATAGTGAAGTTGTATGGGATCTGGGCGCAGACCGTGAAACACGAGTATGGCCACTTCGTAAATGTCCCCCACACGACCTCGAAGGCCTCTCTGGAGTTCTTCGAGGCTGAGTTGAATGTTTTCCGCAAGAGCCTGGAGAGATACATCGGAAGAGAGATCACGGATGAGGACTTGCACCGGTCGATCGCTTTGCACAATAGGCAGAGGGCCTTGGTGCGCCAACTGTACGAGTTCCGCAAGGAAGACCCGCCGATGATTTCAGGTGCGCAAGTCACCAGAATCATAGGAGCGATCACGAGTCTGCCGGTGGCCGAAGGAAATGAGTTGCTGGAGAGCCTCATGCCTGAAGTCAGGGAGGGGCGTTATGTCAACAAGAAGGGGAAAGCGCCTAGATTGATGATCTACGGCACGGGTAACGATGACGTGCCTTTTGTGGAGATGGTGGAGCAAGTCGGCGCCAGAGTCGTGGTTGATGATCTCTGCCACGGCACTAGGGCGTACTGGTTCGACGTTGGCACGGCAGGCAATCCCGTCGCGGCGATCGCCAAGAGCTACTTGGAGAAGATCAACTGCCCGCGGACCTACCGTCAGAGTCCCGGAACCCACCAGGAGGACCTGGAGAACCGGTTCGGCTACCTCTACCAGTTCGCCCAGGATTTCAAGGTGGATGGCATCATCTTGTATGTCATCATGTACTGCGATACGCATGCCTTCGATGCCCCTGACATAGTCGAGTACCTCAAGAGCAAGAGGGTGCCAGTGCTGTACCTCGAAGAGCAGTACCAGACAAGCGCCACGGGCAGGCTGAAGACAAGGGTTCAAGCGTTCCTTGAGACGATCGCTTAGAAGGAGGCCCTGTGGAAGGACCGCGAGAGAAGACCACCGCGCAGAAATCAACGGAGACCTCTAAGAGAGTGCGCCTCATGGTGAAGGACTTGGCCCAAAAGGCCCACGAGGCTCGCGCCAAACAGGAGCCGATTGCCTACCTCTTCATAGCAAGTTTCTATGATGACATCCTGAGGGCCATGGACATCGTTACGGTGGGAACGGAGAACTACGCCGGTCTTTGCGCCGCCAAGATGGTCGCGGAGCCATTCCTGGCGAAAGCTGAGTCCGAAGGCTACCCAAGGAACCTGTGCACCTATGCCACCTGCGGACTGGGCTTTGATGCTATGCGCCGCGACCTGGGTGGGGCGATGCCACCGAACGCCCCCGACGGCGGAATGGAGCAGCCTACGGTGATGCTGGGGACCGGCATGATGATCTGCGACCCCAGATACAAGTGGTATCAGGCAGCCCAACGCTACACCGGGGCGCCCTTGCACGTCCTCGGTCTGCTGAACCCGTCGCACTACTATACCCACGCGGACTTCCGGGAGTTCAGAGACTACTACATCAGGTATGTGATGGAAGAGCTCAGAGGGCTGGTTGAGTTTCTGGAGCAGCGGACAGGTCGGCGTATGAATTGGGACCGGTTGAGCGAAGTCGTCGATCTTAGCGAGAAGACCATCAAGGTCTGGCATGACACCTATCAGTTGCGAAAGGCAGTGCCCGCGCCGATGCCAACAGAGGACGCCTTGAGTGCCATGGTACCGGGCTATTTCATGATGGGCACACAACTGGCGTATGACTTCTACCGTGAGCTGTACGACGAGATCAAGTACAGGGTGGACCACAAGATCGGCACTATCACCGATGAGAAGTATCGCCTGTTGTGGGCGCTCAGCCTGCCACCCTGGTACGGCTTGGTGATTTTCAACTACTTCGAAAGCAGAGGGGCAGTGTTTCCAATAGAGATGGTATACCACCCGCCACCGCCCCCCCAAATACCGGACGCGGTGACAGACCCCATCGAACGAATGGCCTGGAGGTTCTATGATGCCATGACCCAGCGATATGAGAAGGCCAGGAATCATACAGGCGATCCATGGGTCGAGTGGTTCCTGGAGCTGATCGAAGACTACAAACTGGATGGGGTGGTCTTCCACCAGGCCATGACCTGCCGGACCATACATACAGGCCAGTTGCACCAGATGAATATACTCAAGAAGCATACGGACAAGCCAGTACTGCTTCTTGAGGGGGACATTGTGGATGTGCGGAACTATAACGAAGAGGCAACTCACAAGAGAATTGACTTCTTCATCGAGATACTGGAGCAGTACAAGGCGAGGCACGCGCAGTGAGCGCCAATGCGGCAGGAAGCGACGATGGCTAGAGGAGAGATAGTTATAAACGAGACCTTCTGCCAAGGCTGCGGGTACTGCCAGGAGTTCTGCAATCGTAACTGCGTGGTCATGTCGGTCGACAAGTTCGGCCCCCGGGGGAACGTGCTGCCGGTTTTTGCCAATCCTGAGAGCTGTAACGCTTGCGGGGTCTGTGGCTGGATGTGCCCCCACATGGCTATTGAAGTATACAGGTACGTGGAAAGTAAATCGTGAAGCGAGCGGGCTTGTGCACATTAGCCTTTGCCTGACAAAGGCCGAAAGCGGGAGTCTGGGATGACGGACAGGATGCTGGTCCAAGGAAATGAGGCTGTGGGGTGGGGTGCTCTAGCAGCCGAATGCGACGGCTTCTTTGGCTACCCCATCACTCCACAGAATGAGATTACCGAGTTCTTCGCCAGAGAGATGCCGAAGCGGGGCAAGGTGTTTGTCCAGAGTCAATCGGAGACCGGTTCGATCATGATGGTCTTCGGAGGTGCGGCCGCGGGCTTCCGGGTGATGACGTCCACCTCCAGCCCCGGATGGAGTCTGATGCAAGAGGGCATGTCCCATTTGGCAACAGCCGAGTTGCCCTGCGTCGTCGTCCTGGTGCAGAGGGGTGGGCCGGGGCAAGGGAGCATCCGGCATGCTCAGATGGACTA
>QMOF01000113.1 GCA_003650185.1 Chloroflexota bacterium
CTGCAGCCGCCATCCGCTGCCACCCCATCCACCCTCGAGCCGTAAGCTTGACGCCTCACGGTGGGCCCCGGAACTGGAATGTTGGATTTATGGTACAGGCGCGCCGGGCGACTGTCAATGACGCGAACTGGCTCCCCCAAAGCCCTCCCCGCAATGCCACCTGCGAAGCGTTCCTGAAACAGCTCCACCTGGGCTACAGGTTGTAGCCCTGTACACTGGTACTGCACCCTGCTTCGAACTGACCTCCATTCTCCCCCACCTCAGCCGTGCCGAGGTAACGCTCAACCTGAGCTTAGGCAGCCTGTTCCTTCGCTACCCTGGCCAGGTTCAAGCGGTTCAGGTACCGGATGCCGGGAAGCTGAGAAAGGAGCATGATCAGGACCACCAGCCCCGTCGCCAGCAAGTAGGTATCAGTGAAGACCACCAGGTCGAAAGAGATCATGTCACTCTCAATAAGGCCGAAGAACAACATCGCCAGACCATAGCCCAGCCCCACCCCTGGCAAAAGGCCGACCAGGCCCAGTGACAGGTTCTCGATAGTCAGCATGGCCGCAATCCTGCCCCTGCTCTCTCCCAGGGTGCGCATGGTGGCAATCTCCCAACGACGCCCTAGAACACTCACCGTGACCGTGGTGAAGACGATGGCAAGAGACAAGGCAGCCCCAAAGCCCACCATTACCCACATCATCACCCGAAGCAGCCCCATCAGCTCATTCACCTTGTCCAGGCTTTCGGCAGTCAGCTCAACCGATGCGGTGCCCGGTATCTGGTAGGCCTGTTCCCTGATTGAGCCCAGGCACCCCGGCTTGACATCCAGCATTAAGCCGCTGAGCACCGGCTGCCCGCCCACAAGGTCCCGCGCCTGCTCCAGGGTCACGTAGCCATAGGTGCCCATGGGCTGCTTCACGAATCCAGACACACGCAACTGCTCCACAGCCGACGCCGAGCGCACAGCGAGCGCGTCGCCCACTTCGATATCCAGCGTATGTTGCAGACCCTCGCTCAGCAGAATTTCACCCGGGCTTGGCATCACAGCCTGTCCATCAAGCGAATACAGCCCGTAGAGCCGCGAATCCGGCTCCAGACCCACCACCAGAGTCGAGTAGGCTTCGCCTCCATATTCCAGCCTGGCTGGCACCTGAAGCACAGGCTCCACCACCGTGGTCTCAGTCCAGTTCGCCACCTCACCAAGCATGTTCTCCGGCTGCGGCTCGGCAAAGCTGATCTGAGCATCATATCTCTGGATATGGTTGAACTGAAGGTCTAGGAGGTAGTCGATGGAATCAACGAACGCAGCCGAGACCAGGATGAGGCTCACACCGAGAGCAACGCCTATCACGGTGTAGAGGCTGCGACGCCGGTTGCGGAATATGTTGCGCAGCGGCAGCTTCCACAGCGACGGAAGTCGTTTGAGAAAAGGGAACAGGCGCTCGAGCAGGAGTTTCCTGCCGCTGGGGGGTGGTGGAAGGCGCATTGCCTCAGCCGGGGCAATCCGCGAGGCAGCCAGCGCCGGGATGATGCCAGCCACAAAGCAAGGGAGAATCCCGAGGAACAGCCCTTCCTCTATTGCCAGCCACTCCATCCAGCCCATACTGGTACTGGTGTATGGTAGCCCCAGCATGCCAACATACAGAGTGGTTACCACCCCTGACAGCAGGTAGCCGACCACCACGCCCAGCACACTGCCCACCACCCCGATGATCAGGCCGAAGCTAACGTAATGGAACAAGACCTGGCGGCGGGAGTAGCCCACCGCTCGCATCAGGCCGATGTGCGGCCTCTGATTGTGCACAATCCTGGTAAGCAAGATGTAGGTGGCCAGGGCACCCACCAGCAGGAACATGACCGGGAAGACCTCGGCCATCTCCCCGAACTCCTGGAGGTCCATCTGAAGCGCAGCATTGCTCGGCTGCTCATCCGCTGTGACCGTGGCCATAACCCTGTAGGGTGCCAGAGCCTCCTCTATCCGGGCTACCACGGCTTTTTCGTCCGCCTGTTCCTCGAACAGGAAGCAGAACTCGTTGACTTCGGGGCCCCCCGAGAGCAAGGCCGCCGTCTGCTCTGGGACAAAGAACACCCCGAAGGTCTCGGGCGAGACCAGCAGTTCCTGGCGGCTCTTGGCAGGCCAGATATACTCCGGGCTGGTCACAATACCTGCCAGGCACAGGTTCAATTCCTGACCGTCAAAGATGAGGTGCAACGTGTCGCCGGGGCTCAGCTGGTGATGCTCGGCAAAGCTCTTCTCCGCCAGCAGCGCGTCGGTCTCCCCTTCCTGGAAGTACCTTCCTTTCTCCACCTTGACGTCGTTGACAGGGGGGCGCGACCCCGAGGGGAGGGATATCACCCTGGCAAGCACCCTCTTTGCCTCCTCCCCCGGCAAGCTCAGGCCAACCTCGGTGTTCACCCTGCCGTAGACTGCCCTGACTCCTGGAATCGACTCCAGTGCCTGTACCGCATCGGGCGGGGCCTGAACCACCTCGACGGCCAGGTCGGCAAAATGCAGGGTTTCATAAGAGTAATCGTAGGAGCTCTTCAGGTTCCGGTAGCCCAGAAACGAGGCCTCGAAGAAGGTGACACCCAGTAAGACGACCACGATCACTGCCAGGAAAAGGCCCCTGGAGGAGTAAAGGTCTCGGAGCAACTTGCGCTGGAGTTTGGCCCCGAACCAGCGCCGAACCCTGCTCATACGCCTACCACCTCAGCTCTTGCGGATCGAGGGGGTTGCTGTTTTCACGCGACTCCACCACCTCGCCGCTGCGCAGCCGGACCACTCGCCGGGCTATCTCTCCGACGGCCGTGTTGTGGGTAACCACCAGCACTGTCTTGTTCCCCACTTCGCCTATGCGACGTATCAAGCCCAGGATATGCCTTCCCGTCTCAAAGTCGAGCTCCCCGGTCGGCTCGTCGCATAGCAGTATTGGCGGGTCTTTTACCAGGGCCCGCGCAATGGCTACCCTCTGTTGCTCCCCCCCGGACAGCTCACTGGGGAAGTGATCGGCCCGTTCCCTCAGTCCGACCTCCTCCAGGACCTCTACAGGGTCTCTGGGACCGGTCACCAGTTCAGCGGCAAACTCGACATTCTCCCTGGCAGTCAGCGTGGGTATCAGGTTGAAGAACTGAAAAACGAAGCTCACGCGACTGCGGCGATACTGGGTCAAGCCCTTCTCATCGAGCGCGGCGATGTCGATGCCGTCCACGATGACCCTCCCCGAGGTGGGGGAGTCTATCCCCCCAACCATGTTGAGTAAGGTCGTCTTGCCTGACCCACTGGGACCCAGGATGACAACAAACTCGCCCCGCGCCAGTTGAAGCGAAACGCTCCTGAGCGCCTGAACCTCGACCAAGCCCATCCGGTACGTGCGCGATACCGCCTCCAACCGGATGAGAGAGTCACCCGCTGCTTCCGAGGCAGGACTGGTCATCTTTCTCCCCTCCAAAGTTCATGAACACCTTCTCGATAACGCTCATCAGCTTCGCCCTGTCGTATGTGTCGCCGCCGATTACAGCCAGCGCCATCAAAGCGTCCAGGCTCACGGCATACAGCATCGCCGTGGCATCGGGATCATCATCACCCAGAGCTGTGAAGATCGGCTTCAGATAATCAATGAAAGGGCCGATCCGCTTCGAGTATTGAGCCGAGAGCAGCTCCCCCAGTTCCGGCTGTATCGCGATCCGCCACAGAAGACGAACCGCTTCCGGATTCGCCTCAGCAGCGTCCAGGCAAGCGCTCGCCAGTGCGCGAAGCTTCTGTCGCGGTGGCCATTCGCTCTCCATTATGTCTACCAGCGGCCCAACCAGGGTCTGAACGATGTCCTCGAAAAGCAGTTGAAACATCTCCTGCTTGGAGCCGAAGTACCAGTATAGATTGCCTTTGCTCACTCTGGCTCGCTGTGCAATGGCATCCATGGTCACGCCGTGGTACCCGCCACGGGAGAAAAGGTCCGCGGCTGCGGCCAGTATCTCCCTTCGGCGCTGAAGCAGTATGTCTTTTCTCTTGACCGGAGATCCCATCCGCCAGACTGACCGACTGGTTAGTCAATTTTACCGTATTCTATCGCCACCATTGGGCATTGTCGACCCGCCCACAACCTCTGTAGGGAACTTCTTGAAGCTCGACATTCCGGAGCCCAGGCAGCACAAGCCCACCCCACCCGTTCCCTATCCGGGCAGGGACGACCCGACTACTACTGAGCCCTGCGCGGCCGTCAAGCCGCAGACCCACACTACCTGCCTCGGCATCCCCCGCTCTCCCATTGTGCGACTCCTCGAGTCCGAGCACGTCCATTGAGGCCCGCCGGATGAGACGCGCTCTCAAGAGTTGACAAAAGGGGCCTGCAGCTATTAGATTATCCGAGGCACCACGCTGATGGGTGACTGGGCTAAGCTACAACGGGAACTCAACTTCCAATTCGCCAACCTGTCGCTCCTGCAACAAGCTTTCGTACACCGTTCTTACTTGAACGAAAACCCTGACTGCTCACTGGGCTCCAATGAGCGCCTGGAGTTCCTCGGCGATGCTTTCCTGGGCCTGGTCATTGCCGAAGCCCTCTACCAGCAGCCTGAGCCTCTTACCGAAGGAGAGATGACCAGGATTCGTTCGGCTATCGTCTGCCAGGAGAGCCTGGCCAAACTGGCGTCTTCTCTGCACCTGGGAGACTACCTCTACCTGGGCCAGGGTGAAGAGAAAAGCGGTGGCCGCAAGAGGCCAAGAAATCTGGCCTGCGCCTTCGAAGCGCTGATCGGGGCTGCCCTGGTCGATCGGGGAATCGAAGCCACCAGGAATCTCATTCTCAGACTCTTCAACCATACCCTTCGGCGGTTGGTAGAAGAAGGAATAGCCAGCGATTACAAGTCCAGGTTGCAAGAGCTGGTGCAGGCCGAAAGACAAGAAAGGCCCGTTTACCAGCTGGTAGCCGAAGAGGGCCCGGACCACAACAGGCGGTTCACCGTCGAGGTGCTGGTAGGCGGCAAGGTGGCAGGCCGGGGGTCCGGCAAGAGCAAGCAACTGGCAGAGAAGGAAGCAGCAAGAAAGGCCCTGGAAAGATGGGAGTAGCAGATTACCTCACGCCCCACCCCAGACTCATCCTGCCAGGCGCTGAAGGGCAATCCTGACCTTCTCCTCCAGGCTGAGGTCGGCAGAAGCCGGCAACCCATCCACCGCCCTGGCCGCCTCAGCCACCGAGTATCCCAGGCCGACCAGCGCTGCCGCCACGTCAGCGCTGTCTCCGCTCAAGTATGTCCCAACCCCACCCCACTCCTTCTCCAGCTTCGCCTTCAACTCGACCACCAGTCGGCTGGCCATCTTCTTGCCAACCCCGGGCAGTTGGGCAAGCAGATCAACGTTGCCGCTGGCGATGCTAGTCGCCAATCGCTCGCAGTCCATACCTGAAAGAATCGCCAGGGCCAGCCTTGGCCCGACGCCGCTGACGGTCAACAGCAGCCTGAACAGCTCAAGCTCCTGCTGCGATGCAAATCCATACAGAGCAACGCTGTCTTCCCTCCAGTGCAGGTGGGTCAGGAGACGCACAGTATCGCCCGGGGCACCCAGTTGGCTCAGCGTGGAGCTCGATACATGGACTCGCAGGCTGATGCCGCCAACCTTGACCACAGCCCAATCGCTGCCCCGCAGTTCCAGCGTTCCTTCGATCGCGGCGATCACTATTGGCTACTGTCCTTCAGCGCTCTTGGTCATAAGCCTGGCCAGACGTCTCTCCTGCGCGTGGCACAGGGCAACTGCCAGCGCGTCGGCCGCATCGGTTGGCTCCGGAACAGCGGACAGATTGAGGTGGAGGCGCACCATTTCCTGCACCTGCCTCTTGTCGCTGCCTCCATAGTCAGCCACCATCTGTTTCACCTTAGCCGGCGAGTAGCTGTATATGGGAAGCTTCTTCTTAGCCGCCACCAGCATGGCCACGGCTTGGGCGTGGCCTATAGCCATAGCCGAGCGGACGTTGTCCGCCACAAACGGTTCTTCGACTGCCACCTCCTCAGGTAGGTACCGGCTGGCGAGCCCCATCAACCCCAGGTACAACCGGTGCAGCCGCTCCGCCAGGGATATACGCCCGGAAGCAGTCACCACACCACAGTCCACCATCACCACCTGATCAGCGTCCGCCTCGATCAGGCCATACCCCATTCTGACCGTGCCCGGATCAATGCCCAGAATCCGCACTTCGCCTACACCCTGGCCCTCAGCTTCTCCAACACTTCTTCTGGGAAGTCAACGTTGGAGAACACCCGCTGCACGTCGTCGAGCTCCTCCAGCTTGTCCAGCAGTCTCAGGGCACGAATAGCATCGTCCTCGTCCAGCTCCACCATCGTGGTTGGTACCATGGACAGCTCGGCGGAGGCTATGGGCACATTCTTCTCTTCCAGCGCCCGGCGCGCCGTCTCCAGCTTGTCCGCTTCGGTGTAGACCTCCAGGTAGCCTTGCTCCACTTTTACATCTTCGGCACCAGCGTCGATAGCCCATAGGGCCACTTCCTCGGCATCGAGCTGGCTTGTGTCGACGGTGATCACTCCCTTGGTCTCGAACATCCAGGACACCGCACCAGCCTCAGCCATGGTGCCACCACCTCTGTTCAGTACGCTCCGTATCTCTTGCAGGGCACGATTACGGTTGTCCGATAGCACCTGGATGAGCATGGCGGTGCCTCCTGGGCCGTAGCCTTCGAAGGTGGCCTCAACCAGAGACCCGCCGCCTGCTTCACCGGACGCCTTCTTGATGGCCCTCTCGATGTTGTCCGACGGCATGTTGTTATCGCGGCACTTCTGAATAAGCAACCTCAAGCGGACATTGTGCTCGGGGTTGCTGCCTCCGTCGCGCACCGCCACCATAATTTCCTTGGTCAGCTTGGTAAAAAGCTGCCCCCGCCGGGCATCGGCCACTCCTTTCTGGCGTTTGATGGTCGACCACTTAGAATGCCCTGACATATCCTCTCCCTCCCTAGGAACAGACTACAGCCTCGCGCTCTGTCTTCTCACGGCGCCACCTACAGGCTGCTGTGGCCTGCGCTCAGCAGCAGTTCGTCGGGGCACGGTTGGTTGAAGGCTGCTGTCGGGGGCACGGTTCTTTCTCTAAGGTATAACCGCCGGGCGACCTTGTCAACACTAGGAGCTTGGGTCACCACTTCTCCTGAAATTGGCTAAGTTTCCAGCTCATGGCACGTCAATTGCAAAGGTGCCCTTGGGCAAGCCCGATGGGGAGAATGAGGAC
>QMOF01000114.1 GCA_003650185.1 Chloroflexota bacterium
AGCACCTCCTCCAGGCCACCGCGCGGGTTCACGGCACACTGCGGGTGCCCGCCTTCCAGGAACTCGTTCAGGCAGCCCTCCTGGTCACCAATACATGGCCTGATTTCCTGCACCCGCCCGGCGTAGACCTTGGCGGGCCAGTCCGGATCAGCCATCAACGGCCGCGTTAGCATGACCATGTCGCAAACACCCTCGAGCAAGGCGCGTTCCGCCAGGTCAGGATAGCCGAGCTTGCCCACCGCCACGATGGGAACAGGCAGCCCGGCGTTTGACTTCACGCCTTGCTCGGCGAAGTAGTCCTTGGCCAGCTTAGCCAGCGGCAGGAAGCACCCGGGGGGCATCGGGCCGGGAGGGTGCGGCAGCCACCAGTTGTCATAGCACCCGAGGTCCACATCAAACATGTCCACGCCCGCCTTGACCAGGTTGGCCATGTACCCCAGTGTCATCTCAACGGTCCGCTCCCTGGCGAACTTCTTCAGCGACTTGACCTGGCGCATTCGGGGACCGTAGGTCTCGTTCAAGGCCAGTGACAGGTCGATCCGGTACATTATGGGATAGCTGTCACCGCAGCGCATCCGTATCTCCTTGACCAGCTCGATGCCGAAGGCCTGCCAGTCGGAGAAGCGACCGAACCTGCGGCGGTTGAACGCCGGATTGGCCATCTGCTCCAGCAGGTAGCCCTCGTGGCCGTGAAGGTGGACACCATCGATCAGCATGGCCCGGGCATCGGCAGCTGCCTGACCAGCGTTCCTGATGATCTTCCGGCACTCCCCGTCCCGCAATGGGCGACAGGGCACCACAGGCATATAGAAATTCGGGTTCCACGAGCTCGACACAGGCAGCCTGAACTTCTTTACCAGGCACTCCGGCGAGCCGACGCGGCCCACACCGGGGCTGAGTTGGATAAACAGCCTGGCACCGTAGGAGTGAACGCTTTCGGCCAACTCTCGCCAGCCGGGGAACAGTGTCCGCGACCGGTCGATGCGCGGCAACAAGGTAGACCCGCCCGGCTCGGTCAGGGTCGCCTCCACGTTGTAGCTTACCGGCACCAGCCCGGTTATGAGCAGCCCAGCACCACCCCTGGCCCGCTCCGTGTAGAACTGGATCATCTTGTTGCCAGGCCGCCCGGTCTCCTCCACCATGCCCACGTTGCCCATCGGGCCCATGACGACGCGGTTCTTGATCTTGGTGCCGTTGACCTGGATCGGAGAGAACAGATGATGGTACGGGTAGAGACGGTCTGTCATCTTGCCGTCCAGCAGACGCCTGTCGTCCAGGAACCACCTGCCGTAACCGTCGACGAGGTCCTTCAAGACCTTCTGGTAATCATAACCAGCGGACATGGATGCCCCCCCGCCAGGAGCCTGTCTGACCGACTGCTCCTGGCTCAGTTGTTGCTATATGCGTCTCAGTGAACGGCTCGGCGGATCGAAGTGCCTGGGGTGTCACATATGCCCGGTCAGCGCCTCATTTCGCCTTCGGGCGGGACATATCACCAGCCTACGCGGGCGACAACCGACTCCAGAGCCCCTTCCCAACTAAGCCACGCCTACATGCCCCGAACAGCTTGAGCAGATTGCGACCTGTGGTGATGAGCCGCCACTCGCTTCCTATTTACCCCTCAGCAAGAACCGGCGGAAGCCGGTCCCGCAGCGATACCGGCATCAGGTATATCTGCTCAGGACCATACAGACAGCACGCCTTGCTCACGTGCCCCCTCATCGCCCAGCTTTGGCCCGATTATACCTGTTATTGCTGACCAAAGCTACTACTCGGACAGGCCCCGGTCGATGACTTGCACGTGGCGCAACCGTACCGGGACACCCGCAGGCAGGTCTATCTCTGCCTGAGACAGGCCGACCTCATCATTCAGCCGGCTTAGTCAACTCGGGAACATACACGGTATCCTGTGGGAACCAAGCGTTTTCGCTGATGTTCCACTCAAATACCCTCTGCGACCACGAAAGGCAGTTGTTGGTCTCGGTCACGTGCCATCGATCGGCATAACCCTCAACTTCCATGTCCATCTCCCTAATGGCGTTCTTGAGGGCAACGCCGTCTACGTTCTCTGCCCCCACTGCTTCTACTGCTCCTCTTATGGCGGCCTCCAGGACCAGCCCGAGCGACCAGCCGGAGATGACCGACGAACTTCTCATCAGCTCGTCTGCTTCGTCAGCGTGGTAGGTGTCAACATACTCTTTGCAGTCCTGTATCAATGGTACGTCCTCCTCATTCCACCAGGGCCACCACGCCACGTAATAGCAGTCATACAACTGCTCTGGAGACCCCTTCATGGCATCAGTCACCAGATCCCAGAAGCCAGGGAAGCCCTCCATACCGGTAATGAATGCTCCGGTATAGCCTGCAGCCCGAGCCTGGCTGACGAAACTGGAAAGCATCGGCCCGGCAACGCTCATGATGATGTAGTCGCAGTCCTTCAACCTGCCCACCTCGCTGGCCCATGTTACCTTGCCGATGGTCCCTCTCTCAAAACCAACCCACGTGAACTGGTCAGGGTACTCGTCCAGGACCGACTGTATGCCCTCCTGGTGATAGTCCGAGCTTTCCAGTGAGAAGCCGAGGTGCCCCACTTTCGGGCTCCCCTCGCCGTCCCAGTTATCCATGATGAAGCGCATCTCTACCTCGCCTTGGCTTTGGACCGGTGACACGGAGCAGACCGACCATTCGCTGTCCAACATTGACGCCAGACCCTGAGAGCTGAGGACAGGAATCTTGTCCTGGGCGAGCCTATCTCCAATGAGCTCCCGGTCCTGCGCGTTCGGGATGACCATCATGTCCACTCCCCGGCCTTTCAGGGCCAGGTATCCTGGGATTGTCTTGGAGTAGTCAAGCTCGGTGTTGAAGTGCGTGAACTCCACCCTGACGCCAGGCAGCGGGTCCTTCTCCGGCAACACTACCCTCAGATAGTCCTCCATGGCCTGCATGGTGGGCTGCATGGCAAACGCCGCTGTACCGGTGAAGTCCGCCAGGACACCTATCTTGATCACTGGTTCTCCACCCCCTCCTCCACCACACCCCGGCAGTGCGGGTAAGGCAACCAACAGGACGCCTAGGAAGACCGCAATCGCCAGTACTAACCGCTTCTGCTTCATGCCATTCCCCCTTTCTAAGATGCACTCGCTGCAACAGCAATGCTGCTGCGCGCTCAGCCAGTTACCTCTTAATCATACCATGATCGACCAAATGTGAGTTCTACAACTCGCTCCTACCACCTAATAGGCAAAAGGATTGAGGCGATAGTAGAGCTTTATCCGCTCCAGGCGGTGGTAAAGACCCTTGGGTTCCAGGAAGATGAAGAACATGACCACTAGGGCAAACAATATTAGAGACAGGGCCGCCGGTATCTGAAACCCAAGTGACGGAAAGACACTCTCCAGGACTGGAGACAGAGCGGGGACCGCCTTGTCTACCAGCATAATCGCCACAGCACCCATAACCGCGCCGCTTGTACTGCCCATCCCCCCGATGATAATCATTGCCAGGAACCACAGGGAGAGCTTGAAAGTAAACAGATCAGGGTTGATCCGCAGGAGGTAATGCGCCCAGAGCCAGCCGGCTATCCCGGCAAAAAAGCAGCCAATGAAGAAGGCCAGCAGTTTTGTTCGAAACAGGTCGATGCCCATGACTTCGGCAGCCAGGTCATTGTCCCGCACAGCTACAAACTTCCTCCCGGTGGCCGTCCTCTGGATGTTCTTGGCGAAAAACAGCGTGATCGCTGCCAGGCCCAATGTCAGCCACCAGTACTGTGCCTCAGTCAGGGCTGAGCCCCCAATACTGATTGCCGGTACCTCGAGCCCGTATGTTTTCCCGGTCCAATCCGGCTGCCGTATTGCCCACATGATCACGAACTGGGCGGCTATCGTGGTCAGGACCAGGTAGAACCCCTTGATCCTCAGGGCCGGGACCCCAAAAATGAGTCCACCCACCCCTGCTGCCAGGCCGGAGAGGGGCAAGGTAATCCAAGGAGACAACCCGTAACGCGTTCCTAGTATCGCCGTGGTGTAGGCGCCCAGCGCCATGAAGGCAGAGTGTCCTATGGAAAACTGCCCGCAGAGCCCGGTCATGATATGGATCCCGATGGCGGCCACGGTGTAAATGCCCACCATGATCAGCCAGTTCATCCATTCACCTGATACATAGAGTCCCAGCGTAACCAGAAAGACCAGCCCGGCCACCAGCAGTAGCCACTGGGTCTTGGTCCTCAAGATAGCCATATCTTGCTCCGGCCGTGTGTTGAAAACGCCTGACGGCAGCATGGCTCTATATCCTTTCTATCCGCCGTTCTCCAAAGAGACCGTAAGGCCTGGCCAGCAGGATGACCAGCATCAGCAACCAGGGGATGACCTCTTCCAGCCCCGGCTGATAGTAACTCCCCAGCGACTCCGCGAGGCCGATGATCAACCCACCCACAGCGGAGCCCGGGATCGAGTTGAGCCCACCCAGCAGCAGAACCGGAAGGCCCTTGCCCAGCCCTATGTCTCCCATGACCGGAGTCACGGTAAACACCATACCCACCAGAATCCCACATACAGCGGCAAAAGCTCCGCTGATAGCCCAGGAAAGTGAGAAGATCTGTCTCACCCTTACGCCTAGACTCTGAGCTACCCCAGGATCCGCCGCCACGACTCTCATCGACAGGCCTACCCTCGTGCGGCGGAAGAGGATGGTTAGCAGCATGAAGATGACCAAGGCCGTGAGGAAGGAAACGGCGGCTCCGGGTATGACACTGATAGGACCCAGGTCCCATTGGCCGTGGGGCGTGAACGGCAGCGTGAACGACTTGCTGCCCCAGAAGAGGACCACCACCCCCTTCAACAGAAAAGACAGCATCAAGGTCATCATCAGCACTGACAGGAATGGTTGCCCCAGCAGCGGACGTATCGCTAGCCTCTCCATGACGTAGCCCAAGGCCGCTCCGCAGGGGACAAGGAGCAATATGCCGGCCCAAGAAGGCAGTCCCCAGCCTGCCAGCATCTCATACAAGAGATAGCTGAGGACGGCAATCATCTCCCCGTACGCCAGATTGAGGACCTGACTGGACTTGAAGACCAGAACGAATCCGAGCGCGATGAGGGCGTAGACGCCACCCACCAGCAGCCCCTGCACCAGAACATCTGCCATTCGCCTACCTCTTGCCTACCTCAGTCCACCCGGTTGACTTGGATCTCTGCTCTCACCACGCCCTGCCTGCCATCACGATAGAATACCGGCACATCCATAGCCACCTTGTCTTCCTCGCCGTACAGTGCAGCTATGAAATCCTTATACCGCTCCTCGACCAAACGCCGTCTCAACTTCATCGTGCGTGTCAACTCCGCTTCGTCTGGATCGAGCTCCTTGGGCATGCTGATGAACCGTTTGATCCTCTGCCCCTCCGGCAGTTTCATATTGAGGTTCTTCACCTCTGTGCCCAACAATTCACAGACTTCCGGCTTCTGCGAGAGATCAGCAAAGGTCGTGTAGGCAATCTTCTTCTTCTCAGCCCAGTTGCCTACGTTGTCGTAGTTGATGTTGATGACAGCGACTATATAGCTTCGCGTTTCATCCCCAACAACGAATGCGTCCTTTATGTATGGACTGAACTTGAGGCGGCTTTCAATGTACTGAGGCGCAAACTTCGTGCCATCGGAAAGGCAACTCATGTGCTCCAACCTGTCGAGGTAGTGCAGATGGCCATCCTCATCCAGGTAGCCAGCATCGCCGGTGTGATACCAGCCGCCGGCAAAAGCTTCCTCAGTGGCTTTGGCATCCTTGTAATAGCCCAGCGCGCGGGACGGCCCCATAGCCAGTATCTCGCCCTCATTGGTGAGCCTCACTATGGTCTCGGGGTATATCAATCCCACGGAGTCGACCTTTATGTCTGTGCCCCTATGCTGTGAGACCCCAATCTCGGTCATCCCATAGAGCTGGCGCAAGTCCACACCTATGGCTGTAATCAGCTTGAAGACGTCCGGGCCCAATGCTGATCCGGCAGTGAAGGCAACGCGTATCTTCACCAGGCCGAGTTTGTCCCTCAACGGATCGAGCATGAGTGACTTCGCAATCCAGTGTGCTATTCGCCACGGCCAGCTCAGTTTCTGGCCGCAGAACTTGGCATCAGCCGCACGGTAGCCTACAGGCAAGCAGAGGTTGAACACCACCCTTTTGAGGAAGGTGGTCTCGGCGATCTTGTTCTGGATGGTGGCTGCGGTCATCTCCCAGAGCCTCGAGGGATACATCAAGAAAGTGGCACCAATTTCACGTATGTTGGCCTGCACTGTTTCCTGTGACTCTGGAAAGCTGATTCTGACGCCCCGGTTCAGGCTGGCCATCAACCCGAGCCCCTGCTCGGCAGACCACCCCGGCAGAATGAAGGAGACCCACTCATCTTTTTCTGATATCGGGTTGAAAAAATAGAAGGAGGTGTTTGAAGAGACCACACCGGCATAGCTTATCATGGCAGCTTTGGGCAGCCCGGTGGTACCTGAAGTGTACATCAGCAGAGCGAGATCGGTGGTCTTACCCCTGGCGATGCTCTCTTCGAAGGCCCCGGGGTGATCCTTG
The DNA here is from genome assembly GCA_003650185.1 of Chloroflexota bacterium. Classification (GTDB taxonomy): domain Bacteria; phylum Chloroflexota; class Dehalococcoidia; order UBA2247; family RBG-13-53-26; genus B9-G15. The sequence continues at coordinate 6,565 of QMOF01000114.1, forward strand.
CCATAGCTCACCCCAATCTCTGCGATGGAGTCGAAACTGGCCAGAATCGGGTCTTCGTAGCAATGCAGCCCTTTGCCATCCCAGTAGATTACCTTCTTCACCAGCGGCAACTCATCCTTGATAGCGAGAATCTTGTCCACCTGCTCCTGGTCTTGGGCCACAACAATCTTCGCGTCAGAGTGCTCCAGGAAGAATTTCACCTCGGCCGGAGCGCAACTGGAGAACACGCCCGTAACAACGCCACCAATAGCCTGTGCAGCCAGTTCCGCCCAGAACCAGTGTGGGTCATTGTCTCCCAGGATAGCCATGACATCGCCGCGCTGGAAGCCAAGGCTCATGAGACCGTGAGAGAAGTTCCTGATCTTCTCATAAGCCTCCTTCCAGGTGTACTCCCTCCAGAAGCCGAGCTCCTTCTTGCGCATCCAAACCTTGTCAGCCCACTTCTGGTAGTTCGCCATCAAGAGTTTGGGTAGCGTCAAATCGGCGTCGGTATCGACAGTCACGCCCATCTCGTGTCCACGACCTTTTCGCATTCCTGCGGCAGTGCTCCTTCGGGTAGAAACTCGATCCTGTCCATCCGCAGCTTGAAGACTTCCTGGCAGCGCCGGTTGATGGCCTCGGACAAGGAGTTGCGGTCCACCCCGGGCCT
>QMOF01000115.1 GCA_003650185.1 Chloroflexota bacterium
CATCATATTCTCCTGCTATGGGGGGCTATCCAACACCGGCATAACCAGTGCCTTGGCCTGTCTGAAGACCGTCAAGGAGCTGGGGCTGGAAAAAGTAGCAATCGGCTGCCTGGCGGCATTACCGCTCGGGGTGAAGCCGGTGATAGGCAAGACCCGAGCCGCGCAAAAGGTCATCACCGTGGACGGCTGCCCCTTTAAGTGTGCCAGGAAGACGGTAGAGCAGTCCGGGTTCACGCCGACCAAAAGCATTGTCCTGGTCAGGGACATAGGCATGAAGAAGAAAGCCCTGCACGAGGACATTGGCGAAGGTATCAAGAATGTTATGGAATACATTTCTGACGAGGAGGCGAAAAAAGCTAAGGAGCTTATCGTGAAGACATTACTGGAAGAGTGAACTGGAGATACAAGGGGTGAGAACAATCTGGGATGAAGAAAGCGCAAGAATAACGGACTTTCTGGGAAAGATTCAGATGACGACAAACGAAAAAGGAGAAGTAAGAAAATGACCACTATGCCGGAATGGGTATTTGAATTTCACGGGCACCGCTGCCCCTTTGTGCCCATCGGCTACCGCATGGGCCAGATAGCGCTGCGGGAGCTGGGTATGGAACGAGAGAAGAACAGCGAACTCCAGGCCCTTTCGGAGATGGGCACCGGGCACCACAACACCTGCATGGAAGACGGCATCCAGGCTGCCACCGGCTGCACCTACGCCAAGCGCAACATGGAGCACGTAGACTACGGCAAGGCCGCTATGGTTTTGTACCACCCTGGTCATTTTGAGAAGGGGGCAGTGCGAGTATCTCTGAAGCCCGAGGCCTTTGACGAGCTGGGCAAGTTTGAGTTCCTGGCCTACCGCAAGAAGGGGACGCGCCCCTCGGACATTCCGGAGAACGTCAGCAAACAGATAGTTGACTGGGTGCTTGCCCGTAGTGATGAGGAACTTTTCAACGCGGAGAAACTGCCTGACTTCGCTTTCCAGAAGCCGGGCCAGAAGACCTTCGCCAAGGCTAAATGCGCTAAGTGTAGGGAATACGTCTTTGAGCCACAGGTCCGCATAGTGAATGGCGAGCCTCATTGTATCCCCTGCTCAGGGTACGCAAAGTAAGACCTTCGGACCTGAGCATGGACAACATGTACTTGATTCCGCCCATTTTCTTCGTTATCGCCTTCGTTTTCTCCATGCTGGGGATGGGCGGATCCCAGCTCTACATACCGGTCCTGTTCTGGATGGGCCTTGACTTTAAGACTCAGGCCATCCCGCTGGGTATGCTGCTGAACGTGGTCAACAGCTCTTCAGCCGCCTGGACCTACGGGAGAAGGAAGCTCATCCAGTGGCAGGTGGCCATTCCTTTTGGTGTGGCCATGGTGGCCTTGGCACCACTTGGGACCTGGGCGAATATCAACCTGCCGACCAAGCCGGTAATCCTGATATTTGCCCTGTTTACCGCCGCCGCAGCGATACTAATGCTCAGCGGCTGGAAGCCAGGGGGCGGTAAGCTCTCCCGGCGAGGGCAAACCATCCTGGGCCTCTCTGGTGGCAGCATACTCGGCTTCTTTGCCGGGTTAATCGGGAGGGGCGGGGGGAGCTTTGTGGTGCCCCTGCTCTATATTGCCGGTCTGGAGCCGAAGCTGGCGGCGGCGACGTCGGCTCTCGTGGTGACCTTCTCTGGAACCTCCAGCTTCCTGTCCCATATCTTCACCGCTGCTCAACCGGACTGGACTGTCTGGGTGCTCTGTGTGGCTTCGGTGTTTCTGGGTAGCCAGGCGGGTTCCAGACTGATGGCAGGGAGGTTGAAATCGGGAGCAGTCAAGGTGATTTTCGGGGTCGTGTTGCTAGGAGTTGCCGCCCTTCTCATTGTGAAAGATGTGATCTAGTGTAGTGTCTCGGCGGGTGGCATAGGCAAAGCCAGCCCCCTAAAGAACCCTGGTGGGCCGCCTGCGTGGTGGGCTATGGCCTGCCTTGGTGGGTACCAGTTGCTGGCTTGTCCGTGTGCCCGGCAGCAAGCCTGCGGCTTCGCTGGTGCTAGCCGCGTTGAGGGCTCAACTGCTGCCTGCCAGTCGTACCCAGTCGACATGGGTCAGATGGTGACAGTCACCACGTTTCCAGACCAATTTGAAACCGGACGCATGAAGAGCTTATAATAGCGCCCAGGTAAGCGTTCACGCGGTGCCGGGCTGGATCCCGCCTCGCTCGCAAGCAACCACACCAGATTCTGGCAGGAGGACACATGACGGACTTCAAGACCCTGTTCCAGCCGGGTAACATAGGCAAGCTGTCTCTCAAGAACCGTCTCATCATGCCCGCCATGGGCACGCAGCTACCCGACGCGCAGGGTAAGGTCACCCAGAGGTTCCTGGACTACTACCGAGCCAGGGCCGCTGGCGGTGTTGGACTTATCATCCCCCAGTTCGCCGCGGTCAGTAGCGATGCCACCATGCCGTTCAATGTGCCTATATACGATGATAGCTGGGTCTCTGAATGGAAGAAGGTGGTTGATGCTGTGCACGCGTTCGGCGCCAGGATCGGCATACAGCTCATGCATATAGGCATGATCTACCTGTATGCCGGGTTCGTTCCCGAGGGGTTGACGGTCAAGGTGCCATCGATGATGCCCTGGCTCAGAGACGACATGCCCTACCACGAGGTAACGGAAGAGGACATAGAGCGGTACATACAGGACTTCGGGGAGGCCGCGCGGCGGGCAAAGGAAGCGGGGGCTGACCTGGTGGAGCTTCATGCCTGTCATGGTTGCCTGGTGAGCACCTTCATGTCGCCCATCACCAACCGCAGGATCGACCAGTACGGCGGCAGCATCGAAAACAGGGCCCGCTTCGCCCGGAGAGTCGTGGAAAGGATGAGACAGAAGGTGGGGCCGGAGTTCCCCATTTCGGTGAGAATAAACGCCGACGATGACATTGAGGGCGGCGTGAGTCTTGACGAGGTCATACAGCAGGCTGTCATCCTGGAAGATGCTGGGGCCGATGCCATCAGTGTCTCCGGCGGGCTGGAGTACTGGTCCACCTTGAGCATCCCGTGCTATCCCTACCCGGAAGGCCCTATGGTGCCTCTGGCAGAAAAGGTGAAGAAGGCCGTCAAGGTACCGGTGATAGTAGCCGGCAAGATAAACGCAGAGCTGGCAGTTCGGGTGCTGGAGGAGGGCAAGGCGGACTTCATCGCTATGGGCCGACCCTTGCTGGCTGATCCTGACCTGCCCAACAAGGTGCGGCAGGGCCGTCCGGACCAGGTGCGGAGGTGTATCTACTGCAACAACTGCCTCAAGGACGATCCTCAGGCCGGGCCGGGGGCCTGCTCGGTCAATCCCTTCCTCAACAGGGAGGCCAGATATCCTCTACCAGCGGCAGAGCGCCCCAAGAGGGTGATGGTGGTCGGGGGTGGGCTGGCCGGCATGCAGACCGCCATGTTCCTGGCGGAGCGGGGCCACCAGGTGTCCCTGTACGAGAGGTCGGAAAGGCTCGGCGGCCAGTGGAACGTGGCCAGTGCTACGCCGGGCAAGGAACGCTATGCCACCTTTGTTGACTATCTCAAGGGGCGCCTGGACGAGCGTGGTGTCACGGTAACACTTGGCACGGAGGTCAACCGGGAGAAGGTGCTGGAGGTAAAGCCGGACGTAGTGGTAGTAGCTACCGGGGCGTCCCCCGTAGTGTTGAACGTGCCGGGGGCTACCGGCAAGAACGTCGTCCAGGGGCACGACGTCCTGGAGGGCAAGGTACCGGTGAAAGGCAGGGCTGTGGTGGTGGGGGGACGTTTCATAGGTATGGAGGTAGCCATCTGGCTGGCAGAGCAGGGAAAGGAGGTCAGTCTGGTCACCCGCGCCGGTCTGGGTGAAGACGGCATCAGGCTGGAGAAGCTGACCTTCAAAACGCTGGCAGGCAAGCTTGTCGACCTCCGCGTGCCGCTGTACCTGCACTCAAAGGTGCTGGAGATCACCGATAACGCCGTGGTCGTGTCTCTGGGCGACGGCGTCTTCTCGATACCGGCTGACACGGTCATTCTGGCCGTGGGTATGAGGCCAGAGAACAGGCTGGCGCAGGAGCTCAAAGGAGCGGCCCCTGAGGTGTATACGGTGGGTGACTGCGTCAGGCCGCGCGACGCGGCTGAAGTAGCCTATCAGGCCTCATCATTGGCCGCGAAGATATAGTCCACAACCCAGACGAAAGGAGAGCGCCATGGCCGAGCTGGATGACCTGAGCGGGCCGTTCAATCCCAACCTGAGGTTCTCGGATTTCTCCAAGGAGTTCCTGGTCAAGCTGGTTCACGTGTGGCAGTGGGCCTGGCTCCAGATGGATGCTGCCTGGTTTGACACAGTCAAAGACCGGTTCGGCGCTGACGCGGCCTGGGAGTGCGACCTGGCCATGTGGCTCACCGTGGCAGAGAGGTGCAACCCGCGCTACGCCAAAACGGCCAATATCACGCTGAACAGCGTGGTCGACTCCCTCAAGCTCCTCCAGTTGCCCCTGGACAACACCATGGGCGGCATATTCCCGGTGGAGCACGATGTCAAAGACGAGAACCACGCTGTGGTGACGGTGCGGCGCTGCCCCTCACTGGAGTGGTGCGAGAAGAACGATCCGGACAGAATTGTCCCCATGTGCCAGGTGAACGAGCCGCAGATAATCAAGAAGTACATCGTCAACCCGAACATCGAGGTGACGGCCACCAAGCTGCCGCCCCGCAAGGGCCCGGAGGACATCGCCTGCCAGTGGGAGTACAGGCTTGAGGTGCCACCGGGGACGAAGGTCCGCAGCAAAGAGGAGGTGGTGGACGAGACCACGGATGTACCGGAACTGAATGACCTGAGCGGTCCGTACTATCCCAATCTGACGCACAGCAACCTTTCGAAGGACTTGCTACTGAAGCTGATAGACAATTACCAGTATGCCTGGATCATCATGAGGGGCGGGTACTACGATGCGGTCAAGGCCAGGTTTGGCTTTGACGCGGCCAACGAGTGCGAGCTGGCGTCGTGGATGAGGGTCGCGGAGAGGGTGAACCCGAGGTACGCCAGACTGGCCAAAGTGGAATTGAATACCGTGGTCGACTCGATGAAGCTGATGCAGTTGCCTCTAGACAACGTGATGGGGCTGTATCCCGCCGAGTACGAGGTGATAGACGACAACCATGTCATTATGACGGTGGTGAAGTGCCGGGCGCTGGACTACTTCGAGAAAGCGGAGCCGGAGCGGATCGTGCCCATGTGCCACCACCTGGGGAAGTCGGTGATTGAGAAGTACCTGGTCAATCCGCGGATAAAGGTGACCCCACTGGTACTGCCGCCGCGGAAGAGCCCGGAGGACATCGCCTGCAAGTGGGAGTTCAAGATCGAGGATTGAGCCTGGGTAGTTGAGAGACGTGAAGGGGGGCGCCCGCTGCGGCGGGCGCCCCCCTTTGCTATGCGCATCGGAGGGAAGGTCGAGCCTGGAAAGGCCCTCCGACAGACGGGGGGCTGTAGGAGACCCCTTCTGGGGTCGACCGGGGCTGGTCACCAAGGGATGTAGCGCCCGGTCTTTAGACCTGTCCGAGGGGATGGATGGGGGTGACCAGACCTGAAGGTCTGTCCCTAAGGGGACGTCTCTTCTTCAGGACGCTTCGTCGAGCGGCAAAGGCTTCGCGGCTTGTGGGAGCGTTGGGTTAGGCAGAGGTGTGGTGTCGAGCCTGGAAAGGCCCTCCGACAGACGGGGGGGCTGTAGGAGACCCCTTCTGGGGTCGACCGGGGCTGGTCACCAAGGGATGTAGCGCCGGGTCTTTAGACCTGTCCAAGGGGATGGATGGGGGTGACCAGACCTGAAGGTCTGTCCCTAAGGGGACCTCTCTTCTTCAGGACGCTTCGTCGAGCGGCAAAGGCTTCGTGGCTTGTGGGAGCGTTGGGTTAGGCAGAGGTGTGGTGTCGAGCCTGGAAAGGCCCTCCTACACAACGGGGTATTGGCGCTTGGCGGCTGTCTGCTTGGGTTGGGCCACCCTCAGGGTGACACCACGTTCTGCGGGTTGCCGGATAGAAAAGCCCCCCACATTCTCTACCGCGGTCTCCAGGATTCACTTCAAGGCTTCCTGGCTGTAGAAGGCCACGTGGGGAGTGTAGATAACGTTGTCCTTGCTCAACAGGATGTGCCCTTCGACCAGGTTGGCCAGCACTTCCAGCCTGTCGTGCTCGTAGAGGAGCTGCTTCTCCTCCCTGATGAGCTCTTCGCCCTCCAGCCCGCCGAGCCCGGCCGCGGTCACCCTCTCCGCCAGCGGCAACGCAGTCAGGCAATCCGCCCGCTGACACTCCGGCCGGAGCGATCCGCCAATCAGATTGTCACCTGGCTAAGACCTTTCCGGAACCCCGTACTAATCGGGCTGTGATAATGTCATGCCATCCCTGGCTGCCCGTAGCTGTCTCTCTGATAGAGGGGCTGCTCCCGAGCAGCGTCGGCTACGGCAAGCATGAACGGCAGCCCCGCCGGTGCTGTGCGTGTGGGCTGGTTCGCCCAGCCTCACCCGTGCGGCCAGGCTAGCCCAGCACGCTGGTGAAACCGCCGTCGATGGCCAGCACTGCCCCGGTGACATAGGCAGAGGCGTCGGAGGCAAAATAGACCACTCCCCCGACGATGTCTTCCGGCTTGCCCATGTGCCCCAGCGGCACCCGGGCCAGCATCCGGTTGAGGCCGGCGTCCGCTTCAAGCGCCTGGGGCAGCCCCGGGTTCTCGATGAAGCCCGGGCAGATGCAGTTCACCCGGACACGGGGGGCCCACTCCACCGCCAGGCTGCGGGTGAGGTTGATAACCCCTGCCTTGGCGGCGGCATAGGCGGCGCAGGTGGCCGCGGAGCGCATCCCCTCGGTGGAGGAGATATTGACGATGCTCCCCGTGCCCTGGTCCATCATCACCGGTGCCACTGCTTTGGAGCACAGGAAGGGGGTCTTCAGGTTCTCCCGCACCAAGGCATCCCACCCTCCCTCGCTCAGCTCCAGGGTGCGCGCCAGAAAGGAGGCCCCGGCGTTGTTGACCAGCACATCCACACGGCCGAACCCCTCCAGCGTGGCCTGAACCGCTTTGTTCACCTGCTCAGTTACCCGCACGTCTGTAGGCACGGCCAGGGCCCTCTGCCCCAGGGCGCGCACCTCGGCTGCGGTCTTCTCAATATCGGTCACCGTCCGGGCCAGCGCCACCACGTCCGCCCCCATCTCGGCC
>QMOF01000116.1 GCA_003650185.1 Chloroflexota bacterium
ATGTCAGGACTGACCACGACTGACTCTCTTGAGCCTTCTGCAATTTGACGGGCGACTTTGCGGCAGATGGTGCCGATTTCCCGCTCCAGGTTTCTCACCCCGGCTTCCCTGGTGTACTTGCTGATTACGGCAAGCAAGGTCTCGTCAGGTATCTGGAGCTTCTCCTCGCTGAGGCCGTTCTCTTTGATCTGCCTGGGGACGAGGAAGCGGTTAGCGATGTGAAGCTTCTCCTCGGCGGTATAGCCGGAGAGCTCGATCACCTCCATTCGGTCCCTCAAAGCAGGGGGAATGGGGTCAATCATGTTGGCTGTGGTGATGAAGAGCACCCTGGACAGGTCAAAAGGCACATCGAGGTAGTTATCGGAGAAAGCGTAGTTCTGCTCCGGGTCAAGCACCTCTAGCAGGGCCGCTGAAGGGTCGCCGCGGAAGTCGATCCCCACCTTGTCGATTTCGTCGAGCATGAACACCGGGTTGTTCGACTCGGCACGACGTATGCCCTGGATAATCCTGCCGGGCAAGGCCCCGACGTAGGTGCGCCGATGCCCCCTTATCTCAGCCTCGTCCCTGATTCCACCAAGAGACATACGGACGAACTTCCTCCCCAGCGCGCGAGCGATGGACATTCCCACCGACGTCTTCCCCGTACCCGGCGGCCCGACGAAGCACAGGATGGGCCCCTTCATATCCCTTTTCAGATTGAGAACGGCCAGGTAGTCCAGTATCCTGTCCTTCACCTTCTCCAGGTCGTAGTGGTCTTCGTCGAGCACCTTGCTGGCCTGGTTTATGTCCAGGTTGTCCTCGGTGCTCTTCGACCAGGGCAGGCTGATCAGCCAGTCAAGATACGTCCGCGAAACAGTGTGCTCGGCAGCGGCTGGGGGCATCTTGGACAGGCGCTCCAGTTCCCGGTTTGCCTCCTTTCGGGCTTCCTCCGGCAGTTGGGCCTGCTCAATTTTCTCCCGCAACTCATTGATCTCGGCAGTGCGCTCGTCGGTCTCGCCAAGCTCCTTCTGAATGGCCTTCAACTGCTCTCTGAGGTAGAACTCGCGTTGAGCTTTGTCCATCTCGCCCTTGATCTGGGACTGGATCTTGCTGCCCAGCTCCAGTATCTCCAACTCTCTGTTGAGATGGCCGGTCAGCTTCCTTATCCTTTCGGCTACATCCAGGGTCTCCAGGATATCTTGTGCCTCCTCCACCTTGAGACTTACGTGGGCCGCTACGAAGTCGGCTAGGTCGCTGGGATCAGTGATGTTGACTGCTGCGATGCCCAGTTCCGACGGTAGGTTGGGAGCAAGCTCCACCATTCTTTGAAAGAGGCTGGCCAGATTGCGAGTGAGGGCTTCCAACTCAGTGCTCTTCTCCACTTGCGACTGGAGCACCTCGACCTTGGCCCGCAAGTAGGGCTCTGTCTGCGTCAACTGATTCAAGCGAATGCGCGACACACCCTGCAAGAACATACGGATGGACCCGTCGGGCAGCTTGAACATCCGGGCAATAAGAGCCGCGGTGCCTACCGAATACAGGCTGTCGGGAATAGACTGTGAGTCACCGTGCTGTGCAAATACCCCGATGATCTTGTTCTCCTCCATAGCGGCATCGACAGCCCGCACGATCTCCGCTCTGTCGGTCGCCATCGGAGCAATAATAAACGGAAAGAGCACGTGCTCTCTTGCTGGCACAACAGCTAGTTCCTCTGGCATAGCCATTCTCATATCTTGCCGAGCTGCCTGCTGTTCCTCAACCACTGTATCTTCCCTCCATAGCTAAGGCCAGCTTGTGACGTTAAGACTGACCCGCAGACTTCACGTCCACCCGAAGAGTGCGTTCCCGCTTCAGCTTCGGAAGGACAATCTCGAGAAGCCCATCGCTGTAGGAGGCCTGCGTCGCCCCGGGGTCAACTCTGGCAGGCAGACGTATGGCTCTCTCGAATGGCCCTCTATGAATCTCCATCCGATAGTAGCTCCGGCCGCTGCGGACGGCGGCCTCTCTCCTGTTGCCTCTGACAGTCAGCACGTCGCCATCAACGACGATTTCGATCTCGTCCTGGACGACTCCCGCCAACTCCATCTGCACTACCACCTCCGTCGCGGTGGTATAGACGTCCACGGCTGGCTCCCACATGCGGGCGAAATGGACCGACGGCGGCTTGGAGTTGCCCAGGTAAACAAGCAGCCGCTCCATTTCTTTCTGCATGACCCGTACGCTGTTCGTCCAATCGCTGTGGTACCTCACCATAACCTCCTCCCTCAAAGAGTCACTCCGTTCCTGATTCTGTTCCTCGTCGCCCCTATTATAACACCGACCCTGCCATGGTCTACAGCGGGTAATCTGCCCTCCTGGATGAGTCGCCACGGTTCCCCTCGTAGCGCCAGCGCTTGAGGTTCTCCCCCGACTGCCACACCGACCAGAGACGACCCAGAGCACCGTCCGCGGCCGAACAGGCCGAAGGTCTGTCCCTCTGAGGACGCACTGTCGCGGCTACCACCAGGCACAACAGGACAAAGCTGCACGGCCTGCCCCCGGGGCTGTGTTATGCCACTTACCGTTGTGACTCGGCGAGTCAATCCGGCGGTGCAGGTGGGCCACAAACGCCCATCCATCCCACCCCACCCGGAGATTAACTCGGCCGCCTGCCGCGGCCTTACAATGTCACCGAGAAGCGACAAACAAGCCTCTATGTCAATCGCCAATTCCGGGGCTCTATACTCCGCACACTCCCCCCACTGCGCTTGTGCTATAATCTTGAGCTTAGGGTAGCAGGGGCAACGCAACACCCGCCGAGAGAAAGGGCCAGCAAGTGTCACTGGTCATCGCGACCTACGTACCGGAGGGCATCGTAATGGCTTCCGATAGCCGTCAGTCCATTACCATAGATGGGAAAGACACCCAGGGGAAGCGGTTCAAGGTTGAGACGGTCAACTCCGACGCCGTGACGAAGACGTTCTACTTGAAGGAGCAGGGGGTCGGTATCTCCACCTATGGGGTGGACCTGCTTGGCGGGACGCCGATGTCCAGTCACATCGAGAGGTTCAGGCAGGAGGCGCTGACGGATAAGGATGATGTGGTCACGGTAGCCCGAAAGCTAGTCGATTACGTTCGTGGGCAGTTCTCTGACGTCGACGCCGGTTTCCACGTCTGCGGGTACAGGAAGGAGGGGAAGCTGAGCGCTGCTCACGTCTATAGCTGTCACGTGGGTCGCAATGTAGTGGAGAGGAAGAACACCAAGCCCGACGGCTCCCTGCGCTACGGCGCCACCTGGTCCGGCCAGATTGACATTATCACCTCCATCGTGAACCCCGTGGTGGTCAAGGACGAGAAAGGCGCTGACAAGATAGTCCGCCCGGCGCCTCCTATTTTGTGGGACGCCATGACACTCCAGGACGCCATCGACTTCTCGGTCTATGCCATCCGGACTACCATCGACACCATGCGCTTCCAGGCAAGGCCAAAGAACGTGGGCGGGCCGATCGATGTCCTGGTCCTGACGCCCAATGAAGGCAGATGGATCTCCAAGAAGGAATTGCACCAGTAGCCAAACAGTCCCCTGGCACACCGGCCACGGTCTCAACCATCCCCCTCAGCGGTCCCTGATCTCCGCCGCTACAGGCACTCCAGAGACCCGTTCTGACACCATCCGACTTGGGTGGTGGCACCCAGGCGCGATTGGTGGTGCCCCCCATGCCTTCTGAAGGTTTTCCCTATATGATTCTCAGCGCAGGGGGATGGATAGCACGACGGCCTCAGCAGCCGTTCAGTCTCGTCACCCTTCCCATTAGCAACGAAGGAACAGGCTATTCTCGTAGCCGCGCCTTCAAGGACGTCAAAAAAGAAGAGACATATAGTGCACAGGAGGCCCGATATTGGAGATACGAGACCAGACCAGCATCCTCGAGAGCAGGAGCGATCTGCTTGAGCACAGAGAGGCCGACGTCGAGTTGTTGGATCCGGGGGCGAAGCGGCTGGAATCGGGGGGATGGCCGAACGTACTGTTTGAGCTTGCGGCGGCTGCCTGCTACCTGATTGACCCCGAGGGCAATTTCGTGGATGGCAACAAAGCGGCGGAGGCCCTGATAGGCTATCGAAAGGAAGAACTCGTCGGCAGCAAGCTATTCGACATGCCCTTTCTGGCCCCCGAGCAGATTCCCAAGGCGGCCGGGCTTCTCGCCCGAAACGGGGAGAGACAACCCAGCGGGCCCAACGAGTTGGTCTTGAACCGGAAGGATGGCAGCCAGGTCTCAGTGGAACTGCACACTTATCCGGTGACTATCGATGGGCGAGACTTGATCCTGAGCGTGGTGCGCGACATCACCAAGCGGAAGCAGGCGGAACAGGCCCTTCAGGAAAGCGAGCAGCGGTACCGCCTGCTCGCGGAGAACGTGACCGATGTCATCTTTACCACGGACATCAGCCTGAGCATAACCTATGTCAGCCCTTCCGTCGAGCGGCTGCTCGGCTACACGGTGGACGAGGCCAGCGAGTTGACCTTGCGCGAACTGCTTACTCCGGAGTCATACGCCATCGCTGTGAAGGAGTTCGGCGCTACCTTAGACGCAGAAGGAGAGGGGCTGCGCGACCGATTCAGGCCGCGGACGCGCGAGCTTGAGTTCAACCATAAAAACGGGTCGACGGTCTGGGTTGAGGTAACGGTGTCTTTTCTCCGAGGGACAAACGGTGGTCCCGCGGAAATCCTGGGGGTGGCACGGGATATCACTGACCGCAAGAGAACAGAACAGGCGCTCCGTGAGAGCGAGGAGAACTTCAGGGCTCTGGCCGAGAACGCCGTCGACGGCATTCTCATAGGAATGGACGAGGGCGGGCACGTTTACGCCAACAAACGGGCAGCCGAACTCAGCGGCTGCACTGTCCCGGAACTACGCAGGGCAAAAATTGAGGACCTGGTGCACCCTGACGAAGTGGAGAAGCTGCTGGAAAGGCAGAGAAAGAAGCAGGAAGGAAAGCGCGTGCCGAGGAGATTTGAGACTGTCGTACTCCGAAAAGATGGGACGCGTCTCCCTGTGGAGATGGTAGAGGCCAAGACCGTCTGGCAGGGCAAGCTGGCCAATATGATGATCCTTCGCGACATCAGTGAGCGCAAGAGGGCCGAGGACGAACTGAGGGTCAAGGACAGTGCCATCGCCTCGTCGGTGAGCGCCATCGTCATCAGCGACCTCCAGGGTACGGTGATGTACGTGAATCCTGCCTTCTTGAAGATGTGGAGGTATCAGAGCGAAGAGGATATCGTCGGCAAGAACGTCGGTGAGTTCCCAGAGATGGCAGACCTGATCAGTGAGATAACTGAGGCAGTGTATCGGGAGGGGAGCTGGCAGGGAGAGTTCCTGGGGGAGAGACCCACCGACGGCTCGAAGTACGCTGTCCACCTGTCGGTGAGCAAGGTCACCGATGAGGCGGGCAAGCCGATCCGGCTGATGGCCACCTTCGTGGACATGACCGAGCGGAAAGAGATGGAACGGAAACTGCAAGAGCTGTACGTGCAGGAAAGGCAACTCAGGGAAGACCTGGAAAGGGAGATCCATAAGAGGGTGGAATTCACCAGGACGCTGGTGCACGAGCTGAAGACGCCGCTGACCGCCATGATGGCCTCGATCGAGCTGCTGGTGTGTGAGTCCCCACAGGGAGCTCTTCTCACTCTGGCCAAGAACCTTGACCGGGGGGCCTCCAACCTGAACAAGAGGATTGACGAACTGCTCGACCTGGCCCGGGGCGAGCTGGGCATGCTCCGCCTGAACTGCAAGGAAGTGGACTTGCTGCAGTTGCTCCGTCGCGTGGCCGATGATGAGACGTCAGCAGCCCTAAGCCATGGCCAGAAGCTGGTGACACAACTGCCCACCATCCTCCCCGAGGTGTGGGCAGACGAGGAGCGTGTGCAGCAGGTGGTACTCAATCTTCTGAGCAACGCCCTGAAATTCACCCCGGAGGGAGGGACGATCACACTGAAAGCATACGAGGGGGAGAACAGCGTCGTGGTAGAGGTCCGTGATACGGGTGCAGGCATAGACGAGGAAGACCAGCGCCGCTTGTTCCAACCGTACCACAGGCTGGAAAGCGACAGAGAGCGGCTCAGCGGCCTGGGGCTGGGACTCAGCTTGTGCAAGACGCTGGTGGAGCTACATGGCGGCCAAATATGGCTGAGGAGCGAGAAAGGCAAGGGAAGCACCTTCGGCTTCTGGCTGCCGACCAGGCCAGTGGAGATGAACACCACCACACAAGGGGAAGAGGAGGCAGACGATGAGAGTGGTGATGATTGAGGACAATCCTGAGATCGTAGAGGCTGTCGCTCTCGCCTTCCAGATACGCTGGCCCGAGTCCACATTTGTGGCCACACACCTCGGTCGGAAGGGGGTAGACCTAGTCGACAGCGAGTCCCCGGACATAGTCATCCTGGACCTGGGGTTGCCCGACACAAGCGGCTTCGAAGTCCTGGCGCAGATCCGCCACTTCTCCAATGTCCCGGTCCTCGTACTTACCGTGAGGTCGGAGGAGCGTGAGGTGGTGAAAGCGCTCGATTCCGGAGCAGACGACTACATGGTCAAGCCTTTTCGCCAACTGGAGCTTCTAGCACGAGTGAAAGCTCTCACCCGGAGGCAGCATCTGCCCGAGCAGCAAACGGAAGTGGCTTGTGGGCCTCTGCGCCTCGATCTCTCCACCCGCCAACTCACCTGCGGCAGGCAGGAGGTCAAGCTTACCTCCACTGAGGGCCGGATTCTGACCCACCTGATGAGGAATGCCGGGCGGGTCGTTACCCATTCCAGCCTGGTAGAGTCAGTGTGGGGCGAGGACTACGAAGGCGCCGCTGAAAGCCTCAAAGTGCATATACGGCGCCTGCGAGAGAAGCTGGAGCCGGACCCCAGCCACCCCCAGTTTCTGCGCGCCAAGACCGGCGTGGGCTACTGGCTGGCAAAGCCCAGTGAACCCGCCTGACGGCATTAGCCCGTTGGGACTGACCCATTGACCGAGTGGAGGAGAGTCGCTCCAGACTCAGACGGGTGTGGGGTTTGCCCCCTCCCCGTAGGAGAGTTTTCCGGGCTCGGCCTCCGGCACCAGGGTGAGGCGGCGCCTACCGGTAGAGCCAACCCCCCATCACCACCCCTGTCGACCCCAGAAGGGGTCTCCTACACACGCCGGGTCCTGTAGGAGAGCCTTTCCAGGCTCGACCG
>QMOF01000117.1 GCA_003650185.1 Chloroflexota bacterium
TACTGCACCTGCTGGGCCAGCCTTCGGTCAAGCCAATCTGCCCTCTCCTGGAGAGGCCGTTTCTCCCTGGACTCGTCGTAGAGGTTTGCCAACTCATCAGGGCTCAGCCGATGCTTCATTTTAGAACGCCTCCAGTTCCTGGTCGATCGCGAGAGGAGGACATCTTTAATGCTATAAGCCTTCGCCTATTCCCTCATGTACGCATAGGGATAGAGTCTGTAGTAGAGCTTGAACTTCTCCCAGAGGTGATACAGGCCCCTCGGTTCCTTTATCAAGAAGATCAGGATCACAATGCTGAATACACCCAGGCTCAGGGCGACGTTAAGCTGAAGCGCCATGGAAGGGAAAGCATCCTCTAACACCGGCCTTATGCGATCAATGAACTCTTCCAGGAGGCTGAAAGATAGCGCCCCAAAGAAAGCGCCAGTGGTACTGCCCATGCCACCTATGATCAACATGCCAACCAGCCAGATCGAATCATCCAGGCCGAATTGCAGAGGATTGACGCTGCGTATCGAATATGCCCAGAGCCATCCCGCTACGCCTGCGTAGAAGCAGCCAATGAAGAAAGCCAGCATCTTATAGCGGAACAGGCCCATGCCACTGATCTGAGCCGCCAGTTCGTTGTCTCTTATGGCCACGAAAGCCCTGCCGGTTCGCGTCCTCTGGAGGTTTTTGGCAAAGAAGGTGGCCGCCAGCATAACGGCAATGGCTACACAGTAGAAAGCGCTCTTTGAGTTGAGATCGATCCCTGCCAGAGTGAGCCGAGGCACGGTCAAGCCGACCGATCCCCCTACGGTCAGTCCTTCAGCGTTCTGCCACTGAAAGTGCTCCATGAGCCACACTATGATGAAGTTGGCCGCCAGGGTTGATATCGCCAGGTAGAACCCCTTCAGCCTGAAGCAGGGCAGCCCGAAAAAGAGCCCCACTACCCCAGCAGCCAGGCCCGAGAGCGGCAGGCATAACCAGCCGGACAGCCCCAGTTGGCTGGTGAGCACAGCCACAACGTAGGCGCCCACGCCGAGAAAAGCCATGTGACCTATGGAGAATTGACCGCACAGGCCAGTCAATATGTGGAGTCCGAGAATCGCCACAACGTATATGGCCACTCTGGTCAACCAGGTCAACCAGTAGTTCGAAGCAAAAAGGGACACAGAGAAAAGCAGCCCGATCCCAACAGCTAACAGCAGCCACTGGGTCTTCGTTCGAACAATGGCCATGTCCGACTCGTAGTTGGTGGTCAACACACCACTGGGAAGCATCAGACCCTCTCTATCCGCTTCAAGCCGAAGAGACCGTGAGGTGTAATCATCAACACGGCTACTATGAGAATGAACGGCAGCAGCTCTCTGAAGCCGTGAATGTGCGGATCAATGTAAGTGGATGCCAGTATCTCCGTGACCCCAATGATGAGCCCACCAACCAGGGCGCCCGGAACAGACTCCAGCCCACCAAGGAGCAGCACCGGTAGGGCTCTGACGAGAGCAAACAGTCCCAGAGTATCCGAGTCGACGATGGTCAGAGATCCCAACAGAACGCCCCCGATAGCAGCCATCGATCCACCAATCGCCCACGAGAGCGCAAAGACCTTCTTGACATCTATCCCCAGGCTCTGACTCGTTTGATGGTCTTCAGCTACACACCTCATTCCCAGCCCTACCTTGCTATAGCGGAAAACCAGCATGAAAAGCAGGAACATCGCCAGCGCGATGACGAATGACCACACCAGAGTGCTGGAGAAAGACAGGTCTCCCACCCTTATATAGCCTGAAGGGAACAGCGCGATTGTCTGCGGCGCACCGCCATGCCACAGGATGGCTATGCTCCGGATCAATATCCCCATGACCAGAGCTACCATGAAGGTAATCAACATGGGCTTGCCAATCAAAGGTCGCAGGAAGATTCTTTCGCAAGCCAGGCCAACCCCGGCACCAACCGCTATGACAAGCAAGAAAGACAGTCCGATAGGCAGGTCCTGTGAGCTCACCAAGAACACCATGAAGTAGGCGAGGAACATCATTATCTCGCCATGGGCTATGTTGAATACATGGCTAGACTTGTAGATTACCACCAAGCCCAGAGCAAGGAGGGCATAAATGCCTCCGTGCAGTATTCCTTCGACAAGAGCCCCGAGAAACGTATCCATTCTCTTAGCAGCGGACTACTCTGACCCTGGTGCGAACTACAGCAGTCCTACCATCCCTGTAGACTACGGGAGTGTCCACTGAGATCTCTTCCTGGACGCCATACATTGCCTCCACCAGTTCCTTGTAGCGCTCTTCCACGAATGTCCTTCTCAGCTTTCCTGTCCTGGTCATCTCAGCCTCGTCAGGATCGAACTCCTTGGGAAGGCTGATGAAGCGTCTGATCCTGGAATTGGCTGGCAGGGACCTGTTGATCCTGTCAACCTCCTGTCTCAGCAGGTCGAGGACTTCTGGTTTCTGAGACAGGTCTGCGAACGTGGTGTAGTTTATCCTCTTTCTCTGAGCCCAGTAGCCCACATTGCCAAGGTCAATGTTGATCATTGCTCCGATGAACTCCCGACTCGGCCCACCGACAGTCAGAGCGTCTTTAATATAGGGACTGAACTTCAGTCGGCTTTCCATGTACTGCGGGGAGAACTTGGTTCCATCGGCCAACTGGCGCATATCTTGGAGTCGGTCCATGAAGATGAGATGTCCGTCCTCATCAAGATAGCCGGCGTCACCAGTATGATACCAGCACCCGGTGAAAACCCTTTCCGTAGCTTCCAGATCGCGGAAGTAGCCTTCGAAGGCACCCTCTCTGTCCGCCAGTATCTCTCCCTCATCCGATATCCGGATGATCCTACCCGGCGCGACCATTCCAACGGACTCGAGCTTGAAATTGGTGGCAGTGTGAACAGCCAATGCGTTGGCCTCTGTTGAACCGTAGTACTGCCTCAGGTTCAGTCCGATGGCGCGCAGGAACCTGATGACGTCGGGTGCCAGCACCGCTCCAGCGGTGAACGGGACCCTCACCCTGGTGAGACCATGCTTGTCTCTCAACGCTCGAAATACCACCAGTTCAGAAAGTCTGCCAAGGCAACTCCAAACAAGGCTCGGCTTCTGCCCTCCCAAAGAAAGCTCAGCCACCTTGTCTCCGATGGGCAGGTTCAGGTTGAATATCGCCCTCTTCAGCCACGTGCTCTCCGTCATATCAGTCTTGATGATCGAAGCCAGTTGCTCCCACATCCTGGATGGATAGAGTATACGATGCGGGGCCACTTCCCTCAGGTCTTTGGGGATCGTCTCCGGCTTCTCGGCAAAGTTGAAGGTCTGCCCCTCGGCCAGAGAGTCGAAAAGGCCAAAGGTCTGCTCCACCCCCCACGCAGGCAAGGTGATGGAGAGCCACTGGTCGCCTTCATGAACCGGGTTGGCCCCACGCCCCTGCTCCCAGTTGAGGAAGAGCGTCTTCCAGGAAATCATGGCTCCCTTGGGCAGGCCAGTCGTGCCCGAGGTATACTGAAGCGCATATATATCATCGGGCTGGCCGCGAGCTACATTCTCTTCGAAGAGACCAGGGTGGGCGGCTCCGTGAGCTTCGCCGAGCTCGATCAGCTCGGCGAAGCTCATCAGAATCGGATCCCTGTAGCCGCGAAGCCCTTTCTCTTCCCAGTAGATTACCTTCCTCACCTGGGGAACGTCCCCCTTCACCTGTAGCAGCTTGTCCACCTGCTCCTGGTCCTGGGCTATCACGAACTTGGACTGGGAGTGCTCCACTATGTACTTGACCTCGGAGGCAGAGTTGCTAGCAGTGAGGCCCACTGACGTGCCTCGAGCGGCCTGGACCGCCATCTGAGACCAGAACCACTCTGGATTGGAGTCGCCCAGTATAGCTACCTTGTCTCCGGGCTCAAGTCCCAGGCTGACCAGACCAAGAGAGAGCGACTTTACCTTCTGATAGCAGTCATTCCAGGTGTATTCCCACCATATGCCGAGTCTCTTTTTCCGCATGAGAACTCGGTCGCCCCACCGACGACAGTTTCGCACTAGAAGCTTGGGGATGGTGTCCACTGCCTCTGAGGTCTGGGTGACGCTTACGCTTGATAACATCGGCATGGGTTCTGGCAACAGCCCGCTACGGCTAGGGACTTCCCATGACGCCAGGATACGAAACTCCACTCACAACCGGAGACAGCGAGGCACGCTTCCATTGGAGCAGCCACTGGCAAGAGAGGTTGCCATAATCGCCACGTTACGGGCCACGACCCCCTCCTACCAGTAAGGAGGCTCGCTCAGTGGTCACGTCGTCCTTCGTTAGTTCTAGTCCTCAATCACAGGCAGCCAATCATCAGTGACGGCCACTAGCGTACCAAGGTCGGCGTCATACTCGTACATCTTCACGTGTCTTATGCAATAGCGCTTGCCGTCGGCGTACGTCCATTGCTCAAATCCATCGTACGTCTTGCTCCAGTTCGTAGCCACGTTGTAGAAAGCTTCCCCGGTGAAATTCTCAGGGCCTGTCTCTGCTACGGTCTGCCGGAGGATGTCCTCCAGGATCACGTTTGCCCAGGCATTAATGTAGGCCGTTCCCCACCCGGCCATTACTTCGGCGGCCTCATCAGGATGATATTGGCACAACTGATCCTCTGCTTGTTGCCATAGCTCACAATCGTCACCCCACCACCCTACCGGGCTCACCGCCCAGCTTCCATCGAGGGCTTCCTTATCGGCTACCTTGTCCTCTATCAGCTTCTGGAAGGCCCACATTTCGTATGTGCTGACTATCCTCGCGTCGTACCCTTTAGCTCGGAACTCAGCTATGAAAGTTGCCGCTGCTGGACCGCTACAAGCTACATGAATGATGTCGCAGTCCTTGATCTCTTGTATCTCGCCCGACCAGGTGAACGAGCCTGCGGGCGCTATGGCGCTGCCAATGTAGTCGAATCTGTCAGGGTTGTCCTCGCAGTACTCCTCTGCTCCTCTGACTCTCTCCATTTGAGCAGGATCATCCCAGGCTACGCTGGCGAGCTTTGGCCTGTTGTCATACCCCGGCTGTGTACTCACCCAGTCCAGCAAGGACTTGGTTGCCATGCCGGTAAGCGGGATACTGCAGAATACCCAGCCCGGAGGCTGTGTCACCGCCACATTGGGAGAAGAGCAGAACACAGGGATCTTGTCCTCCTCCGCGAAAGGCTTCAGTGCCTGCGCTGTACCGGTGATCGGTGCAACGATTATCTCCGCGCCTTTCTCTTTGCACCATTCGTAGCCAGTCAAGTCTCTGGCTGGATCGTACTTGCAGTCGTACTTGATCGCTTTCAGAGTGACCCCTTCGATGGGGTCCTCCTCATTGATATGCCTGACCATGTCATCAACGCTCACCGTCACCCATCTCAAAGCTGACGAGGCCGGGCCCGTGAGGTCGTTGATCTGGCCAATGACAATCACATTTCCCTCTGTTCCCCCACCACAGGAAAGGCCCAGGGTCGAAACCAGGCAAAGCACCAAGACACACGAGATTACTACCAGGCTTCTATGCTTCATTACTGCTCCCCCTTCCAAGCAATCGTGCCAACTGCCATGCCACAGGCTCTCTCAAATGAATGCTCTAGCCCACACGGCAAGCCTGGGCTTGATCGGCTGGCGATTATCCCACAGGCAGTTGAGCCTGTCAAGGCCCTTCGGATGCGCCAAATCAGCGATTGACTCCCAAGAAGGCATGTTACGGTGTCAGGCCTATGTCCACCTTCTGTCCACCAGCTTCTCATGGCCTTCCGGGAGTGTCCCCTCAGCCAGGAACTCCACGCTGTCCATCTTTAGCTTGAAGACATCCTGGCACCTTCCGACGACCGCTTCAGACAACGCCAGACGGTCTGTGCCGGCCAGAACCTCCATCTTAACGCAGTTAGTAGTCATGCCAAGCGCATCACACCGCGCGATCACTCGCGCCGTGGTGTCGCCTCCCGGCCCACCCCTCCTCTCTGCGCACCCACCACACACCACGCCAACCACCAGCAGAACGCAGGCTCCCAGCCAGGACGCATCTCCAACCGGGGCGTTCTGTCACCGCTTCCATCGCTCATTATTGCTGGCTGCTTCGCCGAAGTCACGACGCCATCAGAGACATGCCCTAGGCGGTGCTTTCCAGTGGCGAGAACAGCGGCTATACCTTATGTCATCACATAGCATATGGTGAGAGGAGAACACCCATAAGCCTTACTTGACCATGTGGACGCGCACGGCAGCAACTGCTGGTATCGAAGTGGCAGGGTCTCCGTTTCACTTGATATTCACCGCCAATTACCCGATGCTTCACCAGGCCGTGCTAACCTGTCGCAAAGGGAGGCAGCAGGCACGTGTGTTGCGGTCAGGATGTTGGCAGGAGTGTCCGCCGGTTTCAATGTCGCGCACAGACGCTGAGGCAGTCGGGGTCTCATCAGCCACATCCGCAAGAGGACCGCTAGACCCTGGTGCCGCTGGGATATCGTAATGTCGAACGCACAGACAAGAGCAGCGCACGGTCACGATGCCGAGAAGTCTCCCGGACCAAGCAGAGACCGACAGCCAATCCGGCAGCATCCGGAGGGAAAGACGGGGGAAGCGCTGCTTCCTGACCTCCTACCAGGCAGTACCCCCGCACGGCCTTCAGAGAGGTGGGCTGGTCTCCTGGGCAATGCTCGTTTCTCCCACTATGCCAATGGAGCCCAAAGGGCACGCATCGTGAGCGGGCTACAGCGAATCTATGGCAACGCCTATGTGCAGCGCGTCATCGAGCGCGTGCGGTCCGCCAGAGTTGAGACGGCCCACATGGGGAATGAGGCACAAGTTGAAGAGGGGCAAGCCCAGACCTCCGTCAAAACAAGCGCGATGACCAGCTTGGCACTCGCCAAGCTGGCGGGAGCCAAGCTGTCACAATGGCGAAAGACGCTCATCACAGCAGTCAAGAAGAGCAAGACCGCCAAGAAAACCATAGAGGCAATCGAGAAGAAAACCGGGAAGCCAATCAAGATAAAGACCTCGACAAAGGGGAGCTTCCAGATGGGTGGCGAGGTTTACATCGACAACAATGAGCCTTTCGACAAGCAGGTGAACAGCCTATCCCACGAAATAAACCATCTTCACGA
>QMOF01000118.1 GCA_003650185.1 Chloroflexota bacterium
AATCAAGATAAAGACCTCGACAAAGGGGAGCTTCCAGATGGGTGGCGAGGTTTACATCGACAACAATGAGCCTTTCGACAAGCAGGTGAACAGCCTATCCCACGAAATAAACCATCTTCACGATTACGTGTTCGGCAAGCAACCGGATGTCACGAAGATGCCGAAAGCGGAATTCGTGAAGAAAAAGATGGATAATGAGATACGGGCGCACTACAAGACCTACCTGGCCTTCGAGGAAAGAGGGGCAAAGGGTGCTCAGCCGCTTGGCTATGCCGGTTTCAAGGCCAAGGTTGACCAGGAGACGAAAAAGAAAGGCAAAGCTTTGACGGCCGCCGAGAAAGAGAAGGTCGGCAAGGAGTACCTCGAGGAGCAGTACAAGAAAGTGTGGGTGGGTTCCAAGTCGGGCAAGAACTACTATCAGAAGTGGGAGGAATACTGGGACCAGAATAACAAGCGCAAATCAGGTTCTTGATGCCAATGGTGGGATATTGCTTTCGCTCGTGGTGTGGAGGGAGGCGCAGATGATGAAGGATTTGGCCAAGCTTCGGAAAGAAATCGCGAAGTCAATCAAGGGCGTAGACGACGAGTACTACAGGCTGATCAAGGACAGCACTGACTACACGATAGAGGCCGAGGACAACCCCTTCTTCAAGAACCACCACATATACCTGGTGACCATCTGGGACGTATCTATCGAGATGGCTTTCTACGTCGGCCAGAACAAGGAAAGCGGTCAGATCCTACTCCTTACAGAGAACCTGGAGGGGCTGAACGCAGTGGTCCAGGAAGAGAACCTGAGTATCGGGATGGACAACGCAGTCGAGTATGTGGAGCTGGTGATCAAGCTCACCCGGCCAAACTACAAGCACGTGTACTTAGTCTCCGATTTCGCGGACATCCCCTATCGCGGCTACCTGCCGGATGAAGTCGAAGCCCAGCGAGAGAAGGCCAGGGAGTACCTCGCGGACAAGCTTCATCCGCCCGAGGTGGTGCTGAGCAACGACCTCGTCAGGGTGGAGCTATTTGTGCTGGAAGCCAATACACTTGAGAAGCGGGTCTATAGTCTAAGCAAGAGGGGTACAGTTGCAGTCCAGCGCCAAACGGTGCTGGATGAAGTTGGCTATGGGTATTAGCTATTCCTCAAGCACAAACTCCCACTGGCAATGGATTTCATCACCGCTGGCCCTGGGAGGCAGCACGAGTGGGGTGGCCTTCATCCTTGGGTTAATGGCGTGCGCCCTGACTTGAAGTAGCTGAGTCTCGATCTCGCCGCAGATGCGCCTCTCCCGGCCCTCGCCCTCTCTCTCCAGCGCCAGCAGGGTGGGGCAGCGGGTCACCGTCCAGATGCCACACCGCGGGCTCCTCAACTCGAAATGGTGCTCCAGGTTCCAGGTCCAGGGACTCATCTGGAGCGACTTCATCAACGCGGTTACATCATCGCCCCGAATGCCGAACAGCTTGCGGGTGGTCTCTACGTCATGCATCTCCATCGTGTCCCACACCAGTCTGTCGCAAGCCACAGCGGTGTCGTCGTCTGTGTTCTCCTTCACAGCCAGATACCACGTGCCGTCCAGCTTGCGGATATATGCAGCATAAGCTTTCAGCGCCTTGAGCAGCACATCTTTGGAGAAGTCCGCGTAGGTAACACCGGGGTCGAATTCGCCGCTGTAATCACTTCGGCTCATGATGTACCCTCTCTGTTTTCCCCGAAGGCCAGGCTTCTGCCCCGGAACGACGCGCATCGACCACCGTTACCGGCGCAGAGCCGCAAGCCTGTCGGGATATGCCTGGCTATAATCGTACAGCTTTCGGATGGCCTGGGCCGCGCCCCTCATGGAAAGGAAGAGGGGCAGGCCAAACTCCGCGCAGAGCGCCCGCACGTCGGCCGAGGCCCGCCACGATTCATCATTGCCCATCGAGTGAAGAACCACCGCCTTGGGCCGCTGGCAGGACATGGCGGCCAGCAGCATCGGGCCCACCAGGCCAGCAACGATCATCTCGCCCACCGGCATGGGACTCACATCGAAGCCATGATGGTATACCACCAGGTGCAGGTCATGCCACTGCTCCAGCACAGCATTCACCTTTCCCCACAGCCCACCCAGCTCCCCTGCCGCTCTTTCGCTGAGCACGCCTCTGAGCGGGCGGCTGCCCAGTTCCTTCCAGATTTCCAGCCCGTCGACGGTGGCTACCGGGCTGACATCGATGGGGTTACGCAACATGCTGTTTGCCAGGTCAACAAATTCCTTCAGTCTCTCCCGCAGCTCAGGCGGCACAGGAATAAGCCGTAGCCCGGCCCGTTCCAGCTCGTCGGTCGCCATCACACTGGCCCCACCGCCATGCCCAACCGCGCAGGCGTTCAGACCGCGAGGCGGGTCGACGCGCAGCAGCGCCACCAGCATGTCCACCATCTCCTCGACACTGTATACCCTTATGGCCCCGGCCTGCCTCAAAAGGCTGTCCCATATGGCGTCGGCCCCGGCCAGAGACCCCGTGTGTGAGGCCGCAGCCCTGAGACCGCCTTCGGTATAGCCCCCTTTAAAAACCACCAGCGGCTTGGCGGAGGCTGCCTTGTTGATTGCCCGCACCAGTCTATGGCCATCCTTGGCGCCCTCGATGTATGCAGCGATCACCTTCGTCTCCGGGTCTTCG
This sequence comes from Chloroflexota bacterium, assembly GCA_003650185.1. GTDB lineage: Bacteria > Chloroflexota > Dehalococcoidia > UBA2247 > RBG-13-53-26 > B9-G15. Next base: position 2,653 of record QMOF01000118.1, read on the forward strand.
GCCATGTAGTCCAGCAGGTCGCACTCGTCTATGTCACAGGCATTGCCGTAGCTGACCACCTTGCTGAAGCGGAGTCCGCGAGCCACGGCATGGCGGACCATGAAACTCACGTTGCCCCCGCTTTGGCACAGATAGCCGATGGGACCGGCCTCCATGGGAAAGTCCGGGCAGAGGCCCATGCCACCCCTGGGATAGTAGATACCCAGGCAGTTGGGACCGATGATGCGCATGTTGCCTGCGCGAGCTATCTGCACCAGTCTGTCCTGTAGCTCAACGCGTTCCGGCTCGCCTGTTTCCGCATAGCCCGAAGAGAAGACGTGCACCACCCTGACTCCCTTCTCACGGCACTCCTCCAGGACTTGCGGAGTGTAGCGGGCCGGAACAGACACGACTACATGGTCGATTGGTCCCGGGACATCCTTCAGGCTCCTGTGGATAGGGAGCCCCATCATTTCCCCTCCACCCGGGTTCACCAGGGCAATCCGTCCGGCAAACCCGGTCTCCAACGGCGTCTCCACGTAGAGCCGCCTGATCCACATCTTGGGCACGTCAGCAGATATGCCGACGACTGCGATGGTGCGGGGATGAAAAATGTACTCCAGCGGGTGGGGATTCGGCTGGTCGGTGAGCGAGGCAGTCGTGGTCAAACCTCCCGGCTTCGGCCCTCTGCGAACGTGGCCCGATCAGGGCGATCGAGTAGAGCCGTTGAACTCGCGACCACGTCTTCTCACAACAGGGCACAGTCAGAATCATAGCCCGCCTCAGGCCGCACTGTCAAAAGCAGGTCGCCTCCAGCCGTCCGAGGCCAGCCTGCTCCCCTGCCACGGCCCTGGATAGCCGCGGATGCTACCGAGCACACAGGGATGGAGCGCGTCAGTTCATTTACTTAGGTAACTGAAGATGTTGTATCGTGTTAGTCGGTGGGGGGCCGGGTGCGAGGACGATTAACATAATGACAGGACGGCCGATCGTGCCGGGTGTCGAGGGGGTGGTCTCCTGTGTGATCTAGATCATGGCGGAGGGCATTGTCCTTGGGCTATCGTTATATTAATATCGGGGGCAGGTAGAAGGAGAGGCCAATAACTATATCAGGCCCAAACCGTAGCGCCGTCAGGCACAGGGAGGCAGGCAATGACGCCACGGAAAGTCAGAAAGATCATCAAGATAGACGAAGAGAAATGTGACGGCTGTGGGCTGTGCGTGCCGGCATGCGCCGAAGGCGCCATTCAAATCGTGGGCGGAAAGGCACGCCTGGTGAGTGAGAAGTACTGCGACGGCCTTGGCGCGTGCATCGGCGAATGCCCGCGGGGGGCCCTTACCGTTGAGGAGCGGGAGAGCGAAGAGTTCGACGAAGAAGCAGTGAGTGAGCGTCTACAGGCTGCCAGACCAGTTCCGGAGGGCCTTCCCTGCGATTGCGCATCAACCACAGTTACCCATTTTGGACCAGCCGGTGCCGGCCATCACCAGGCAGGCGCCGAATCCCTGCCGCAGTCGCAGCTCGGTCATTGGCCGGTGCAGCTCAGGCTGGTGCCGCCCACCGCCCCCTTTCTCCAGAATGCCGACGCCCTCCTCACCGGTGACTGCGTCCCGTTTGCCTACGCAGGCTTTCATCAACATTTGCTGAAAGACCATGCGCTACTGGTGGCCTGCCCCAAGCTGGACGACTTCCAGGCACACCAGAGGAAGCTGACCGAGGTGCTTCGCCAGTCTTCAGTCAAGAGCATCACCGTGGTCCGCATGGAGATCCCATGCTGCCACGGTCTGGCGCACATGGCCCAGCAAGCCGTGGCCGATAGCGGCAAGGACATCCCGCTCAGGGAAGTGGTCATCGGGATAAGAGGGGAAGTGAAGTCCTCAGGCGTGCTGGAGCGGGTCAACAGCTAATCAGGAGGTGAACCATGGTAGATCAATGTCCCGGAGCGAGCAACATAAGAATGCCAAGGTTGGAGATCAAGACCTGTCCCAAGTGCGGGGAGGAGATCGAGATATTCTCCAACGAGGCCAGTGCCAAATGCTCCAAGTGCGGGTTCGTGATATACAACGACCTGCTGTCCTGTGTGCAATGGTGTGAGTACGCCAGGGAGTGCGTCGGTGACGAGATGTACGAGAGAATAATGCAGCAGCTCTCTGAACGGAAAGGTGAGGAGGAGGGGACGTAGCAGGTTGGGGGGTCCGGGGCCACAGTCCCCGCGCCAGCCATGCCGCGATCGGCGGCCCGCCGCGGCCAGCAATCAAAGGAAGGGAGGTAGTCGCAATGGAAGGCACCAGGCTTTCGCATCACGAGTCCGTCCGCCGGATGTACGAGCGTATCAAGCAAGACAACATGACCAACGTGTGGGACCGATACGAGGCCCAGGGCATGGGTGGCAACCCTGATCAAAGATGCCCCTTCTGCATGGGCGGCGTGCGCTGCGACTTCTGCTCCAACGGACCGTGTCGGGCAGACGCAGCCAAGGACAAGAGAGGTGTATGCGGCATCAAGGCCGACGGCATGGCCATGCGCATGATGCTGCTGCGAAACGTGATGGGGGCATCGACCTATCAGTACCACACGGAGCAGACCATCAAGACACTGCGGGCCACTGCCCAGGGCCAGACGCCGTTCACTATCCAGGAACCTGAGAAGTTGAAGGACTTCGCGGCGCGACTCGGCGTGAGCGCGGAGTCGGACAAGCAGACGGCGCTCCGACTGTGCGACTTTGCCGAGGCGGACTTCCATCGCAAGGCCGACGAACCCAGCCAGACTGTCGAGGCACTGGCTCCCCAGGAGCGAAAGGACTTGTGGAGGCGGCTGGACATATTCCCGGGCGGTATCTACGGCGAAATGATGCGTGCCAGCAGTTCCTGCCTGACCAGCGTCGACGGCTACTACGCAAGCCTAGCACTGAAGGCGATGCGCCTGGGCATCGCCATGGCCTACCAGAGCCAGATAATCAACGAGTACTGCCAGGACATCCTTTTCGGCATACCCCGGCCCCACCCGATGAGAGTCGACCTGGGTGTGCTGGACCCAGACTATGTTAATGTGTTGCCCAACGGCCATGAACCCTTCCTCGGCTTCGCCATGCTGCAGCTCGCCCGGCAGCAGGAGTGGCAGGAGAAGGCCAGAGCCGTGGGGGCCAAAGGACTGCGGGTCATCGCCAGCATAGAGACGGGCCAGGAAATAATCCAGAGATGGGAGATGGACGACACCTTCTACGGCTTCACCGGGAACTGGATAACGCAGGAGGCTGTGCTGGCCAGCGGCTGCGTCGACCTGTTTGCCTGCGACATGAACTGCTCCATGCCCATCGATCCCCTGTATGCCGAGAAGTACAGGTTCAAGCTCGTCCCGGTGAGCGACCTGGTCGCCTTCGAAGGCGTTTCAACACGGGTAGACTACCAACCGGCACAGGCGAGAGCACAGGCGGCCCAACTGCTCGACATGGCCATCGGCAACTTCGCAGAGCGCAGGGCATCGGTCCAGCCGATAACCGGCCTCCCGGTCAGCGAAGCCACCGTTGGCTTCTCCACCGAGAGCATCCTGCACACCCTGGGAGGCACGCTGAACCCCCTGCTGGAGGCCATCAAGGGTGGGACCATTCGGGGCATTGCCGGGCTGATCTCATGCACCACGCTGAGGGACTCCGGCCAGGACGTCCATACCGTCGCTGTTACCCGGGAGCTCATCAAACGGGATATCCTGGTTCTGTCGATGGGTTGCGGAAACGGGGCGTTGCAGGTGGCAGGCCTCTGCGCGCCCGAGGCCAGGGAGTCCGCCGGGCCCGGTCTCAAGGCCCTCTGTGAGAGACTGGGCACGCCTCCGGTGATGAGCTACGGGACCTGCACCGACACCGGCCGCGTGGCAGACCTGCTGGCCGCCGTGTCCAACGCGCTGGGCGATGTGCCCATCCCAGACCTTCCCGTGGTTGCCGCGGCGCCGGAATACATGGAGCAGAAGGCCACCATCGATGCCATCTTTGCCCTCGCCCTGGGACTGTACACGTATGTGAATCCCATGCCTCCGATCACCGGGGCCCCTGACCTGGTCAAGCTGCTGACCGTGGACTGCGCCGGTCTCACCGGTGGGTTACTGAGCGTAGAGCGGGACGCAGCCGGAGCCGCCGATGCCATGCTGGCCCACATAGAGGCGAAGCGGCAGAAGCTGGGAATCTGACGGCCAGGCTGCCCCCTGGTAGCGTGGCTTGAGCCTGAGGGGGCGGCAAATTGGGTGTTGCCACCCAAAGAGAATTGGGGGCACACCCCATTGCTGGTACGCCTGGCGGGGCTTATCATAACAGCCAGGTCCACCCGGACGGATAATCTGTTACATGATGCCGACCGGGTTGATTCAGAAAGGGGACAAGCAGCACAGGAGATAGCGTTTCAGACAACATAGTGCATTAGCACAGGGCGACACTCGGATCGAAGC
>QMOF01000119.1 GCA_003650185.1 Chloroflexota bacterium
GCGGATTGCCTGCTCCTCCCGTTGTCGTATATCATCTTGCCATGAGAATTGGAGCTTTCCAACTAGAGGAGCCGGTACCTGAGTTGAGGGAGCCCCATGCGCTGGCTATGCTCCGTCCGTGGATAGACGTGGGCAACGTAGGCACATTGACTCTCAACTGGCTGGAGAGGCAATACGGGGCCAGGGAAGTGGCCAGGCTGTCCAGACCGGGAACCTTTTTCGATTTCACCCGGTATCGCCCGGTCATCTATTTTAGCGAGGGGCAACGCCAGGTTGTTGTGCCAAACGCATACGTAACCTGCGCCAGGCGTCAGGAAGGGAATGATTTCCTGTTCCTGCACCTTATGGAACCCCACGCCTGCAGCGAGTTGTACGTTGATTCTGTGGTTCGCCTGCTGACTACACTCGGCGTCCAGAGGTACTGTCTTCTCGGCAGCATGTACGACCTGGTGCCCCACACCCGGCCTCTGTTGATAAGCGGAGCAGCCGTCGGCGAGTCTGCGGAGCAGCAGATGGCCACAGCCGGCGTAGAGCCAAGCGACTACGAGGGACCCACCACCATCGCATTCCTGGTATCCCAGCGCATGCCCGAACTGGATATTGAGACTAGCACCATGATAGTGCACTTGCCCCAGTACACTCAGTTAGAGGAGGACTACGCAGGCTTCGCGCGGCTCATGACAGCACTCTCGTCCCTGTATGGTACCCCTGTGGACCAGGCTGCGGTAGCCAAGTCGCACCTCCAGAACAAGGAAATTGACCTGGCACTGGAGAAGAACCCGCAGCTCAAGAGCGTGGTGGAGCAGCTTGAGAAGCGCTATGATGCCAGGACTAAGGCGAAGAAGGAAGGAGAAATGCCCAGGCTATCGCCCGAGATTGAGAACTTCCTTCGGGAAATGGGGAAGCGCTTCGGGCAAAACTAGTCACCGCAGGTGAGCTTCGTAGGCAGAGTCGTTCTGGCGCGGCAAGAGTGCGCCTCGGGCCCAAAGCCGCAGGCCGAATCGGGCCAGGGGATAGATGTTGCCTCAGGTGGTCACGCTGCTTCCAATCGGTGATGTAGACATGGGACTGGTACAGGCCGTGGCGGCCGCCCTCGAGGGCGCTTTCCCCGTGAGTGTGCGCACGGGCAACGCCAGCCCGCTGCCGAGGCGGGGCTGGGACAATGCGCGACGCCAGTATCTTGCCTCCCGGGTACTGGCGGAGCTGACTGTACCGCGAGACACGAGAGATAGAGCCCTCGGGGTGGTGGATGTAGACCTTTACGCCCCGGGACTGAACTTCGTCTTCGGGCTGGCAGAGCCCAACGGGAGGAGGGCGCTCATATCGCTGGCGCGGTTGCGCCAGGGCTTCTACGGCTTGCCTGAAGATGAGGACCTGCTTCGGGAGAGAGCGCTCAAGGAGGCGGTCCACGAGCTGGGGCATACCTACGGCCTCGGCCATTGTCCCAAGCCAACTTGCGTGATGCACTTCTCCAACAGCCTTGGCGACACCGACGTGAAGCACTGGACCTTCTGCTCAAGGTGCCAGACAGCCATTGCGCCACACAAGTAGCCGGGGTCTGCCGTGGATGGCTGGCGCATCAGAGAAGCCTTGCTATATGAGACGGTGGGAGACAAGGTACAGTGCCTCACCTGCGACAGGCGCTGCCTGCTCGCGGATGGGGCGACGGGCTTCTGCGCCACCCGGCGCAACATTGGCAGCCGTCTGTACACCCTCTGCTATGGCGACATCTCGTCAATCAGTGCCAACCCCATCGAGAAGAAGCCGCTGTTCCACTTCCATCCGGGGACCAGGGCGCTGACCATCGGCGGGTGGTCGTGCAACTTCACCTGCCCCTGGTGCCAGAACAGCGACATAAGCAAGTCACCTGAGAATATCGGGCACGGCTGGTACGTAGAGCCCACAACCCTCATTGAACTGGTGGCCAGGTACAATTGCCAGGGCACCAGCATATCCCTGAACGAGCCGACCCTGCTGCTTGAGTACTCCCTGGACCTTTTCGACCTGGCCAGAGAGAAAGGCTACTACAACACCTACGTCACCAACGGCTACATGACGGAGCAGGCCCTGGACCTGTTGATTGCTCACGGGCTGGACGCGATGAACATCGACATGAAGGGCGAGAGTCAGGCTGTCAGAAGATACTGTGGGGCCGACGTGGACATCGTCTGGAGGAATGCCATCTGGGCCAAAGCGCGAGGGGTATGGATCGAGCTGACTACCCTGGTCATACCAGGCGTGAATGATGCAGAGGACGGCCTGCACCGGATTGCGCGGAGGATCGTAGAAGAGCTGGGACCTGAGGTACCGTGGCACCTCACCAGGTACCATCCGGCATACAAGTTCGCCAGCCAGACCTACGTGCACCCGACACCGGTGAGCACCCTGGCAGGGGCAAGAGACATCGGCGTGGCTGAGGGACTCAAGTTCGTCTATACGGGCAATGTGCCGGGGCATCCCTATGACAACACCTACTGTCCCGGATGCGGCCGCTGCCTGATCGAGCGTTTCGGCTTCAGCATAACCAGTTACAGCCTCGGCCCGGACAAACGATGTCCCGACTGCGGGACGGAGGTGCCGGTAATCGGCGAAGCGGCTGTTTGACCTGACAGGGGGCAAGATGGACTGCTCAGCGAGGATCAAGGTGGGCTGCTGTGGGTTCTGCCACGCGAGGAAGCACTACTTCAGCCGGTTCAGACTGGTGGAGGTACAGCAATCGTTCTACAAGTTGCCGAAGGTCGAGACAGGGCTGAGGTGGCGCAAGGAAGCGCCAGCGGACTTCGAGTTCACCGTCAAGGCATGGCAGGTGATAACCCATCCGGCTACCAGCCCGACCTACCGCAAGGCGGGCATCGACATCGCACCGGGCAGCGAGGACCGTTACGGGTTCTTCGCACCAACGGAAGAGGTGCACCGGGCCTGGGAACTTACCAGAAGATTCGCAGAGGCGCTGGAGGCGAAGGTGGTGGTCTTTCAGTGCCCACCGAGCTTCAGGGAGACACGCCAGAACATCGACAACCTGAGGCGGTTCTTCAAGTCTGAGGCCCGTGGTTTCCTTCGAGTATGGGAACCCCGGGGAGGGTGGGCTGAGGACACCATCAAGGCGTTATGTCAAGAGCTCGACCTGATCCACTGCGTCGATCCCATGGTGAGTGAGTCGGTGCACGGCAGGCCCGCCTACTTTCGGTTGCACGGAGGCACCCGGTACAGGCATCAGTATTCGGAAGAGGAACTGATGCGACTTCGTGACAAGATAGGCACCGATGACGCTTACGTCCTGTTCAACAACCTGAACATGTACAACGATGCCCTGACCTTTGACCGCCTGGTGAAGGAAGGCGCGGGCAACGGCCGCTGAAACCCATTTTGCTGCCGGGGCGCTTTGACTGCGCTTCCGGTGGACCGGTGGGGACAGACCACACAAGCGCGGAGACCTGTGGCAGGCCAACGGTCACGGGCTACCTGCTTCCCGGCATGCGTCCCTGACAGGGCAAACGGAGCATTTTCTGCCTTTGCAGAACTCCAGGTGTAGTCTGACCAGAGCGGGCTCGACCCGGGGCAGGGTTAAATCGGCCTCTGCCAGCCCAAGTCTGCGCGCGGCCTCCCTGGCGGGTGGTGAGGGGCGGGGATTGGCTTTGTCCCATACGCCCCGCAGTTCCCTCAGAAATATGTTTACCGCGGTCGGGCCCATGCCCTTGAATTCGAGCAACCGCTTCTCCAGATCGGCGCTGTCCCTCGCTTGAGCATGAACAGCTTCCAGACTGCCGTACCTGCTCTTCAGGGCCGCCGCCGTTTCCAGCAGGTTTGAGGCCGTAGAGAAGTCATAGCGTACATAGCCTCCAGAGTCCAGCACCTCGACCAGCCTGTCCCATCCGGCGTCCATTATGTCCTGCGGCGTCACTATGCCGGCTGCCTCGAACTCCCGGTATGTCCTCTTGGCTATGCCCGAGGAGATGCGCTTGGCGAAGAGGACCGATGCCAGGAACCACTTGAACCTGTCATGCTCCTTCGTCACGTCAAGTCCAAGCTCCTCCGGGTAGGTTACTAACTTCGAGAGCCTGTCTTTCATCACTGGCGCTCTGCCCCCCACCCCATACGCGCGCAATTGGTCGCGGGCTCGCCTACCGTGGGGATACTCTCATCAACTGCTTCAGTCGTGCCACTGCCGGCGGCAGCACTTCTCCTATAGCCTCGTGGAACCGCAGGTGGGCTACCCCGTCCAGCGGTGTCTCGCCCTGGTTAACTATCACCAGCCGCGTCCCGGATTCGAGAGCCACCCTGGGCATGTCTGCCGCCGGCGTCACCACCAGGCTGGAACCAACTACCAGGAAGAGGTCGCTTCGCTCTGAATGCCAGAAAGAATCAGCTAGCTCTTTCCGAGGCAGGGCCTGGCCGAAGTTCACCACGCTCGAGGCCAGCCGCCCTCCGCAGAGGGGGCAGGTGGTCTCACCGAAGTTGTCCAGCAGGAACTCGCATTGCTTGCACCTCACCTTGGTTATGTTACCGTGCAGTTCGGCCAGCAGATCCGGCCTGATGCCCGACCTGAGATGCAGGTTGTCCACGTTCTGTGAGATCAGAAAAGCCAGCTTGCCCATCTCCTGTAGCTCCACGATAGCCACGTGAGAAGCATTCGGCTCGGCTGAGGAGAAGTCGCGACTTTGCGTCGGCAGCCCTTTTGCCTGGCGGGTCCAGATGCCATCGGGTCCGCGAAAATCAGGCAGACCCGACTCTGTACTGATACCAGCACCCGTAAACACCACCAGGTGCTTCGCTTCGTGCATCCACCGGGCAAGCCGGTCTATGCGTCTATCGAGATCTAGCGCCATCTCTTTATCATCAGACCAGCTATTTGGGACGACAAGCCCATGCCCCCACTTTTCATTCTACGTCGGCAACCTACTCCATACAATATGGTTGCCTGGGGTGAGGAGAAGGGCTTCTGACGTCCCTTAATCACATACAGAATGCCCCTGCCGCCTTCTCGACAAGCTAGACGCAGGCGCACGTCCCAGATATACTTGGCCTGCACCCGTTTCTTGGGAGAAAGGGCTCATGGACACTTACGACGTTGTGGTGGTTGGGGGTGGTATAGCCGGCTCCGTAGCTGCCAGATTCTCGGCCGCAGGCGGACTGTCAACGCTGCTCATAGAAAGACGGCGGACACCCAGGAACAAACCCTGCTCAGGCATACAGTTCCCCTATTTTGAGAAGCTCCTGGGCGAGAAAGCGCCGCCTGAAGTCCTTTGTCAGAACGCCCTGTTCAAGGTGGAGATGATAACACCGACCGGCAAGGTAGTGAACGGACGCATGAGGATGCTCAACTTCTGGAGGTCGACTTTCGATAGCTGGCTCAACCGGGTTGCCGCTCAGGCTGGTGCCGAGTTCCGTGATGAGCACAGGTTGGTGGACTTCCACGAGAATGGAGACTACATCGCCATCCAGGTAGAGGACGGAGGCGGTGGAAAGACGGCGAGGACCCGGTACCTGATTGGCACGGATGGCATGAACTCAGTGGTGAGAAGGAAGCTGCGCCCCGCAGACTTCAGGAGCAAGGGCAGTGGAGCGGCCATAAACTACTACTTTGAGGGCGAGGCAAGGCTCGACCCCAACACGCTGTATATGTTCTACAACCGGGACTTCTCGCCCCTCATGTTTGCCTGGGTCTACCTGAAGGACGATTGGTGGGTGGTGGGAACCGGGGCCGACACGGCCCCGCTGGAGTATGCCGAGCGGTTCCTATCCTACGTCCAGGACCGGTATGCGCTCCGTGGAGAGATGGTGAAGAGGGAGGGCTTCAGTTCCCCGATGGAGAGCTCGGTCTATCTAGGCCACGGCAGCGTGCTGCTGGCGGGTGACGCGGCCGGGCTGGTTGACCTCTACCGCGGACTCGGCATGGACAACGCCGCCTTGAGTGCACGGCTTGCAGTCAAGGCGATCCTGAGATCGCAGCGAAGCGACCGTTCTGCGGTCGAGATTTATGAGCGACTGATGAAAGGACTTGTTGGCAAGATACGTCGGAACGAGAAAAGGCAAGCTGCCAGGTATAGCACCAATGAAGAACTGGAGAGAAGCCTTTCGACCCCACGGCTGATCCGGGACGGTCTGCTGATGCTCACCGCCATCCAGGTAAACAGGTTGCTGCCACCAGAAAGGGTGATCACGCTGCCGCTGTGAGCCAGTTGCCGCCAGGTCGAGCATGGCCATGTCTCTGGGGTGGCGGTTGGGCTAGCTGAGCGGGGCACAAAGGGTCAGAAGGTAGGGGGGCAAGCTTCTCGTAGGAACCGTTTGGATACCCAGCGCAGCCGGAGCGCGAATCCGCACCAGCAACCGGTCGATCAGAATGGTGCGGGAGGAGCAATTTGAGGCGGTCGCCTGCATTGCCATCTTCCAGACAATGTGCAGCTATGATGTATAATAAGCAAGAGCCGTATGGGTGAGGTGCGCATCAAAGCGATGCGTAGGGGGGTGGCAGGTCGGCAGAGCGCCAGGTATCTGGCGCCGTACTGAAGCAGATGCGGCATGTCGTCTCCCTTGATTATTGTGCACTGAAGGGCGTTTCGGTGTTGATTGCTTGGGGAGGGTCCGACAGCTAAGAATGACGCCTGATGGTCAGAAGGCAGCAGGCCACACTGGGCCAGGACGTAAGATCATCGCTGCCATCCCGTGCTTCAACGAGGAACGGTTTATCGGCACGGTGGTGCTGAAAGCGAAGAAGTACGTCGATTGTGTGGTGGTGATCGATGACGGATCGAGCGATGCAACTGCTGAGGTCGCTGCTGAGGCCGGAGCAGTTGTGTACAAACATGGCGAGAACCGGGGCTATGGGGCCGGGATACGCAGTGCCCTTCAGAAGGGCGAGGAACTCGGTGCTGATGTCCTGGTGATACTTGATGGCGATGGGCAGCATGACCCGAGGGACATACCTAGGATTGTTCAGCCCGTACTGGGCGATGAGGCGGACATTGTCGTTGGCTCTCGGTTCCTCGGGGCAACGGGCAAGAAGCCGCCCCTATACCGCCACCTGGGGCAGCGTTTTCTGACCACGGCTACCAAC
>QMOF01000120.1 GCA_003650185.1 Chloroflexota bacterium
AATACCGCAATCCTGTTCTTCGCCATGACCCTTATGATGATGTTCCATGACAGCATCGGTGCATTCAGTAAGAGAGTGCTGTTTATCGTCTTTGCAGCGTCCGTGATTGTGTCGCACTACTCGACAGCATACGTCTTTTTCTTCATCCTCCTTTTCGCCTGGTTGGCCACGCTGGCCGTCACCCGCGCTCTGCAACGGCGGTTCAAGAGAAGAGCGGCAAGCCGAGGTCGTGGAGCGGTGGAGAGCGTGCTCACCAGCGGTAAGGCGACAGTGCAAGAGACCCCCTATGTGACCGTACACTTCAGCAAAGGCATAAGCTTCACCATCGTTGCCCTGTTCTTCTGCATGATGTTTCTGTGGTACAGCCAGGTCACGCGCGCCCCTTTCAGCGCTGGCGTGGAGACGCTACAGCAGACCTGGACGAATTTACGCGACTTCTTTGTTCTTGAGGCTCGAAGCAGCACCGTTGGTGCTGCCTTCGGGGGCACCGTCGCAGGCAAAGGCATACCCAACTGGACACATCTGATCGTCAACTGGACAGCTATAGCCTTCATAGCTGGAGGCGTATTGCTGATGGCCCTCAGGTTGGGCCAGGCTGCGACTGGGAGCAAGCGGACGCGTGTAGGGTCCGGTATTCTGACCGGGAGAGTCGATGCCGAGCATCTTGGTGTCTCTCTTGCCTGCTCTGCCGTGCTTGTACTCGGTGTGGCTTTGCCTTACGTCTCGATAGCGTACAGCTTGGGGAGAGTCGTTTTGCAGCCGATGGTTGTCCTGGCTATGTACTTCGCAGTCGGTGGGGCCGCGCTTTCACTGGCTATAAGGTCCCGATGGCTATGGTTAGTAGTCCTGGTGTTGGTTGCCTATTTCTTGTGCACGGCGGGCGCCCTGTACGAGGTCTTTGGGCGCAGCAACAACGTGGCCCTCAATTCGGACATGGAGGCCACTGCGACGGGAATCATTCGCGATCAGGACAGCCGTGCGGCAAAGTGGTTGAGCGAGACCGGTACAGCCGACGAAACGGTATATACAGGAAGCTATGAACCAGAAATACTGGCCAGCCAGGGTGGAATCTCGCCCTTCAGGATAGACCAGCAGCTTGTGGAAGCGCATGAGAAGGGTTGGGACACCCAGGGATACATCTACCTTGGATACCTGGAGGTCGTCGGAGGTGAGATTATCGCCTACCGCTCCCGGGGGGCAGAGCGAGTCGACATGACGGAACTGGCTGGCGCACTTGCTGGCAGCAACAAGGTCTACGCCAGTAATGGCTCCGAGGTCTACCGATAAGGCCGCTGTGCCGCTAGCCTTGAGTGACCGCCTCCAGGGCTGCCGCGTAGACTGTGTCAAAGTACCTATCCCAAGTGTACGCAGAAAGGTCTGGCTTGCCTTCGACCCTGGCATCGAGGGCCTGGCTCAACCCGCGGGCGAAGTCACTGATGGTTGGGTCGGCCACGAAAACGCGGCTGTCGTCCAGAACCGGCTCGTCGGCCTCGCTGGTCCAGACAACCTTCTTGCCCAGGGCAAGCGCCTCGTAAGGCGTTATGCCCGAGCTGGTCCAGCTCGGAAAGGCGAAGACATCACAGGCAGCATAGTAGTCGAACAGCTCTGAGTCAGGAATGAAGCCGGTGAAAATGACCCTGTCGCCGATGCCCAATCGACCTGCCAGGTCCTTGAGCCGGGCTTCCTCGTCACCCGCTCCCCCAATGACAAGACGGACGTCATTGTATTGCGGCAGTATCTCGGCAAATGCCCTTATCAGCAGGTCGATTCGTTTCCGAGGGTCGAGCCTGCCCACGCTGAACACCACTCTCTGCCTCCCCAGTCCCAGCTTCTGCCTTATGTCCTGCCTTGGGTGGTAGTCCAGTGCCTCCGGCGGGAGACAACCGCGAGCTACCACCGACTCTTTGCCGTAGAGTTCTTCTACTTCCCAGCGCAACTGGTCGGTCAGCACAATGACCTTGCGCGCTCTGCGGACCGCGAGCCAGACGAGAACGGCCCGGAATTCCAGGGCCAGTCGCTTCTTGAGGCTGCATTTCGGCTTCGCCGGGATGAACTCCCGGTGACCGGCCACCGAGTCCCGTATCCTGGAAAAGGCCTTGCGGTGTATGAAGGCGTACTTGAGGAGATCGTCATGGAACCAGAAGAGCGTCCCGTGGATATGGACCACGTAGGGTATTGAGGTGAACCTAGCGGCCAGACAGGCGTAAATGCTGTCTGCGTGGCTTTGGGCAATCACCAGATCAGGGCTAATGTCTGTCAGTCTGCGGCGTAGTGCAAGTATCCTAGACAGACGGGAGCTTCTCTTGCCAATTAGCTCCACTGTCCCTGCCCTGTAGTCGTACAGGTTCTGCCGGGCGCCGAACGCCATGACTGTCGTTTGTACCCCTTTGCCGCGAAAGAATCGCTCTTCCTCCCACAGGAGTCGTTCTGCTCCCCCTACCCTGCCCAAGCAGGAGGTGAAGAGTACAACCTTTTTCAGCGATCCCACCCTTTCCGCTGCCTGGGTCCAGTGCTCATACCGTATGGGATGAGCCAATCTCTTTTCCTGAGGTGACTACAGGTTGGGTTCGCCTCAGATGTGATCCGAGTCGGCCATGGTGAAGTGCCACTTGTGACCACCTTTGAGAACCAGCTTGCCGAGTTCGTTTCTGTAGCATACGATGGGGTGACGCGCGCGAGGCAGAAAACCAGCTCTAAGCAGAGTGCGGTAATAGAAGCTCCCTCTGACTACGTACGCCAAGACAACGGCGCATCCTTTCTGATAGAAGCTTTCCACGGCGGCAGCCAGCAACTTCCTGAAAACGTTGGGGTCGCTCTCAAGCGTCAGGAAGTCACAGATGTAGCCCCACGTGAGATCGTTGGACGCGTGGACCTTTGTGACCATATAACCCGAGGTAGCCCCACTCTTGCTCCGTGCGATCAGGATGGTGTAGGCATCCGGGTTGGCGATATAACGCCACTCCAGGTACTTCTTGCTGCGCACGAGGATCACGTCATAGTTCACTGAGGCTTCTTCCCAGAGAGCGTCAACATCGTCGGGGAAGCCTTCCTCCGGACGCACGTCGACTGTGCTTCTGGCCATCCCTCTTGTTCCGATTCTAAACATTGCTCGTGAAGCAATGTCCACCAGAGGAGACACTATAGCAGCCACAAAGGAGAAGCGTAGCTTTCTTTTGAGGAGCTGTTTGGACCGGACCGGCTTAACCATGCTGCAGAGACTGACCGGAATCTGGGGGCAGTCCAGCTTTCTTTCGTAGGCCTGGAGCGGGATCTTGCTAGGGAGGGTATAGATGAGACTCCACTGCGGGTCGACGCCGTCCAAGTGAGCTCGGAACAAGCGAGAGAATATGCCATGCCTCCGGTAGTCGGGGTGAACGAAGTTGTCTCCGGTCTCAGCCGCGTTCACCATCGCTCCCAGAACCTTCATTGGCTTGGGCGTCAGGCTCTTCACCCCGACCACGCTATTGCCTTCCTCGGCAAGCCAGACCCCCCCCTCTCCGAAGACGTTCCTGTAGCATTTCCATTCGTAGTATTCGGGCTCGCAAGACCTGCCTGCCTCGTGCACTTCGAAAAAGCCCTTTCGAAACTCGGAGATTCTGGGAAGGTCCTCTTTTCCAGCCTTCTTGAAAAGCAACCCTTCTGACATTGTCTCTGCCCTCATACCCGAGCCAAGATTCGGCGGCTAGAGGTGACCAGTGGCCGCAGCCAATCATACCACCAGTCATACGCGCCATCAACCTTCCTCATGAACTTGGCGAGGGAATCCTCCCCGCCGATTGAGACCCTCCCGAGTTCGAGGAAGTCGCTCTTCAAGGTGTTGCTGGTCCCTTTTATGACTACCGCAGCACGATACCCAGCCTCTTGGACCCAGCCCTTGACGGATTCATTCGTGTCGGCGTGCGGGTAGCTAAGACATGTCACCGGCCTGCGCAGTATCTCCTCAAGGCACTCTCTGGAACCTTTCAGTTCCTCCAATGCCGTGGTCTCGTCAACTTGGCTCAGGTAACAGTGTGTCTTCGTGTGGGAGCCGAAGCAAGCACCTCGGGCACTCATCTCTGCGATCTCATGCCGACTGAGCGGTCGCCAGCATTGCCTGTTCTCCTGGGAGTGCGAAAGCGAGATTCCCCCCAGGTGCAGCCAATGAAAAATGCGGTCAGTGTCTATATAGTCTGTGACGACGAAGAACGTACCCTTGATCCCGTACTGCTCCATGATTGGGAAAGCATTGAGGCAGTTGTCTCGGTAGCCGTCGTCAAATGTGACGATTACCGTCCTCGGCGGGGGCTTCGTGCCCTTCTGTCTGTACTCAATCAAATCTTCCAGCGTAACAGAGTTGAATCCGTTCTGGGACAGGAAGGCCATCTGCTTGGCGAACTCGCCCGGGGTCACATTGAGGGAATCCATTATGTCGTTGGTTTTGGGCAGGCCACAGACCCTATGGTAGCAGAGGATTCGGATTTTGTTCTTCCCCAGGCGCTTCGATGCTGGATGGACCAGAATGCTGAGCAGATCGATGCCGCCGCGCAGAACCCTTCTCAATGCCTCTCTCACTGCAGGCCCCCTAGTCCACACATGATTGCGGCACTTCTCTCAGCATGCGCTCATTCTCACCAATACCAGCGTGGCTGTCAATGAATACCATCAAGCCGCCAGTGCTCTGAGGCTTTGCCTCCGATTCGTCCATTCCGCGTTGCCTTCAGCCTGGTGGAGGCTGTTGCACGGAGCTGTCATTCTGGCGGAGACCTTAACACACGCTTCTGCCGGGCTCGTGGCCCTAGTACGGCTGTAGAGCGCTATCACTTCACCCCCCTGCAAAGCAAGTACGCTCCCATGAAGCGGGAGACGGCCAGCTTTGACAGGAAGACGTCTAGCCTGGCGACCGGGCTGAGCAGCCTGTGCAGCCCACGGTTGTTCAGGTAAGCGTACCCCCTGAAGTTGACACATCCCGTGGTCGATATCCGCTGGAAACCGGGGCGCTTGAGCAACTCCGTGGCCTCCCGCGAGTTGAACCTGAAGTAATATACGCCTCCTTCAAACTCTCCTTCCTTGGCCAAGCGCCGATTAAGGAGAGAGTCATAGTTGTACACGGTGATCACACATGCGCCGCCCGGCTTGAGCTGGCCGTACATGTTCTCCACTGCTCTGTTCCTGTGTGCCTCAGAGGGGATGTGCTGGACCACCTGGACGCTGACAACCTTGTCAACCTGGTCGACCACAGGCAGCGCTTTGGTGATGTCGGCCACGTGTGTCTCGACGTTGTCTATGCCTCGCTCCCTCAGTTTCCTGTTCAGCACCTCGATACATGCGGGAGCGAAATCGAGTGCATAGACCTTGCTAACGCGTTTGGCAATTTCGAGCGTGATCCTGCCGGTGCCGCAGCCTGCATCCAGGACGGTGTCTCCCTCACCGAGCTTGAGGGCATCCAGAATGCTTTCCCTCTCTACCCGATCGTGGAGAATGCCCTTGGTGCCAAGGTACCAGGCGTCGAAGTTTGCCGCCTCTTGGTTTCTGGACTCGATCTCTCTTTGTTGAATAGACATATCATCCTCGGCTGTGGCTGCCGGTCAACCAGCGCACCAGCATACTTTGAAAGGTTCAAGCAGTGGTGGTTGGCTCATGCACGCGTGCCTCACGTTTTGGGAGGTGGGAGAGTACCGGCGACGAACATGCGCAGGAAGAGCTCAAACGTCAGAAGCTGGTTGATCCTGCCAGAGTGATAGGCACGGCCTGTCTCGTGGTCCTCGACAAGCTGCTGGATGAACTCCTGGCGGCAGAACTCCCGGATGCAGGCGTTTGGGCTGAGCAGCGTGTCCCTGGTGAACTGCCTCCATTTTGCATTTGTTCTGAGCCACTGGTCCACGGGGGCGAAGCTGTGTCTATTGGGTATGGATATCCTCCCACGAGAGAGCCGAAAAAGGAGTCGGGCAGTCCTAGCTCTGCCCTTCTGGTAGAGGAGGGCGGGCTTCCATAGCCACAGGGGCGCATCAGCCGGAAGCATTGTGTGCTGGTAGCACAGTCTTGCCAACTCAGGAGAAAGGGCCTTGAGGAACTTCATGTAGATGCGGTGCCCGAACCGTAGTTCTGGTGGAATCCTCAAGATGACGTCGACGAAGTGGTTGTCATAAGTTGGAACTGTCACTTCCGTGAAATTCTGTGTTATGGGGCTGTGACCCATGAAGATGTAACGCCTTACCCGGTTGCTCAGCATGAAAGCATCGAATCTGTTGGCCGGGTGACCCTCTTCTTGGCTGAGCGTGCTTTGCACCGACTGGGCAGGTAAACTTTTGATGGTGGAGTAGTAGCCGTCGACAAAGAGCTGAGCCAGCATGTTGTCATCGAAGAGTCTCCGGGCATTCAATATTGCCGCCAGCTCCGATTCGGTTTTCACCTTGAAGATTCTATTCGTCAGGAAGCTGCCGCCTAGCAGCAGGTCAAGGGCAAGGCCTTCGGAAAGAACTGCAATTTGATGCCTGACTTGCATGTACACAGGGATAACGAAGCCAGCGTGCACAGTGTGCATACCGTCGGTGAGATATACTATTTGCTCAGGGTACGGCGTAAGTGCTCCGACTGGGTTCAAGGGCACGAATATGTGTCGCGTCTTCGCTGCTCTAGACACCGCCTCAGCTATCGTGGCGTCGTTGCAGTTGGGAGTCCCGAAAGTGACCGTGAAGATGTCGCGTCTCACTGTTGCACTGGCAGCAGCAACCACCGACCTGGAATCCAAGCCACCGCTCAAGAGCACCCCGTGCGAAAGGCCATCGTTGAAGCGTACCTCGACTGCCTCCCTGAACGTATCTACGAGCTCAGCAGCCAGCTCATCTTCGCCAATACCATAATCTGGCTTGTAGCAGAACGACCAGTACATCTCAATTGTAGCGCTCTTGCCATCGTACGTGAGAATTGAGGCGGGAGGCAAGACCTCCACGCCCTTGAACAGGGTCTTGTTCCCGTTGATTTCGCCGAAGGCGAAGAAATCCGCCACAGCCGCCTCGTTCAGTGTTCGCGTAAATGCCTCATCGGCAAG
>QMOF01000121.1 GCA_003650185.1 Chloroflexota bacterium
CGGGCGGTCCTCGTCGCCCCCCCCAGCACCGCCGGACGGCACAAGCTCAGCACAACGCCAGCTTCAAACGAGCTCGCTTTCGATATAATGCCCAGCCTGGCAACAGAGCCCGGCGGGGGTCCGGTGGGCACTGATGTGAAGATCCAAGGCACCGGCTTCGGCGCCGGGGACAAGGTGAGCCTGCTGTATGACGGTGACGAGGTGGCCGGGGCCACGGCCGATAGCACCGGCACGTTCCTGGCCTCGTTCGCTGTCCCAGACGGTACTGCCGGGAAGCACAGGCTGACCAGTGAGCCAGCCGCAACGGAGTGTGTCTTCGTAGTGGCACCGAGCCTCCACCTGGAGCCGCGCACCGGAACCGTGGGGACCGAGATGAAGGCTAGCGGCACCGGCTTTGAGCCAGAGCGGCTCATTTCCCTGAGGTACGATGACAAGGAAATAGCCACAGCCAGGACGGACAAGAAGGGCAACTTCCAGGCCATCCTGGCCGCTCCTGCCAGCCCCAGAGGGGAACACACTATAGCTACGGAGCCCCCCTCAACCGAGTGGCCATTCACCGTAACCCCCAGCCTAGCCACCGGGCCTGCCAGTGGACCGGTGGGCACCCAGGTGGCGGCCAGTGGCACCGGCTTTGTCCCAGGCAAGGCAGTCTCCCTGAGGTTTGACGACACAGAGGTCGGCGCGGTGCTGGCCGACAACACCGGGAGCTTCCAGCTTGCTTTCTCGGTCCCCCCAAGCACCGCCGGGAAGCACAGGCTGACCACCGATCCTGCCTCCACCGAGCAGTCTTTCACAGTGACCCCAAGACTCTTCGTCGAGTCCTTCGGCGCCACCGTAGGCACGGAGGTGACGGCTCGGGGCACTGGCTTTGGCGCTGGCCAGCGGGTCTCCATCAGGTTCGACGACGTAGAGGCGACCACAGCAGTAGCCGACAGCACGGGGAGCTTCCAGACCTCATTTGCCATACCCTCCAGCACTGCCGGGGAGCACAAAGTGACAACCGACCCCCCCTCGACGGAGCAGGCCCTTATGGTGGCCTCTATGATCGACCTGGACTGCACCACCGGTCCCGTAGCTACCCAGGTGAGGGTCAGCGGCAGCGGCTTCGCCGCAGGCAAGAGGGTATCACTCAGGCTTGACGGCAAAGAGGTAGCCAACGCTACCACTGGCGATAGCGGTAGCTTCTCGACTACCTTTGCTATCCCTCCGTGCACTGCGGGGCGGCATAGCTTGACCACTGAGCCTCCCTCGATTGAGCTGACTTTCACCACCACACCTCGGATCGTGGCCCAGTCATTCAGCGGGCCGGTAGGCAGCGATCTCCGGCTGGAGGGGACTGGATTCGGCGCAGGCAAGAGAGTCTCCATCAGGTTCGATGACAAGGAGGTGACCACTGCCACCGCGGACAACAAAGGCAACCTGCATGCCACCTTTGCCGTGCCAGCCACCACTGCCGGAGAGCACACGCTGACCACCGAACCTCAGTCTACACGACTGACCTTCAGCGTCGTGCCACAGATCGCCGTCAGTCCGCCCAGGGGCACCGTGGGCACAGAAGTGGAGGTGAGCGGTTCCGGGTTCCCTTCAGGCAATGTGTCCATCAGGTACGATGCAGAGCCGCTGGTAAGAGCAGTCGCCGACCAGCATGGGGGGTTCCGGGCCAGCTTCACAGTCCCACCCCATACCGCGGGGGAGCACCGCGTGACCACGAGCCCCGTTTCTACCACGGAACCATTCGTGGTCACCCCGCACATCTCCATCGACAAGGCCTCCGGGACTGCCGGAACGGAGATCAAAGTTGTCGGCTCAGGGTTCCCAGCGCAGATGGTATCGATAACCTACGACGGCGACCAAGTCGCCTCAGCGGTAGCCGATGAACGGGGTAACTTCCAGGCAACCTTCCGAGTTCCATCGGGCATCGCCGGACCACACCACATCGCTACAGTACCCCGGTCGGCCGAGCAAGTGTTCAATCTCGTGCCCAGCATCGTACGGATGGAGCCCGCCTCCGGGGCGGTAGGCACCGCAGTCGTGGTAGCCGGGGAGAACTTCCTCCCCGGGAAAGCGGTGTCGCTCCGGTACGACGACGAGGAGGTAGCCACAGGCACGCCCGACAGCGAGGGAAGGTTCGAGGCAACTTTCCTGGTCCCCTCCAGCACCCTCGGCGACCACAGGATTACCACCAGGCCCACCTCGACCGAGCAGGTCTTCAAGGTAACACCCAGGGTGGCCATCGGCCCTGCAAGCGGGGCAGTGGGGACCGAGGTCACCGTCACCGGTACCGGCTTTGGCCAGGAGATGCTGGTGTCTCTCAGATACGATGACAGGGAGGTCGCCACTGCCAGGTGCGATGCCGATGGCAGTTTCCAGGCCGTGTTCGCCGTCCCTCCCAGCACCTCCGGTGAGCACAAGATAACCACAACACCTCCATCCACCGAAGAGACGTTCTCCGTAGTCCCCTGCTTCGTGCTACAGCCCCTCCAGGGGACGGTAGGCGCCCAGATCAAGGCCAGCGGTAGCGGCTTCGGCCCAGGGCGAAGGGTGTCCGTCATGCAAGACGGCAAGCCCGTAGCCACCGGCAGCGCCGACGAAACCGGCAGCTTCCAGGCGGAGTTCGCTTTGCCCGCCAGCATCCTGGGACAGCACCGCATAACCACCGATCCTCCGTCCGAGGAACGGACGGTGGAGGTCATGCCCAGCCTGGTCGCAGAGCCGTCAACCGGGCCGGTGGGAACAGAGATCGAGGTCAAGGGTGCCGGCTTCGCTCCATGGAGAAGAATTAGCCTGAGGTACGATGATAGGGAAATGACCACGACCAGCACCGACGGCGACGGGAACCTCCGAGCTGTCTTCGTTGCCCCCCCGAGCACCGCTGGAGTTCACAAGGTCACCACAAGCCAACCCGGAGCCGAGGCAACCTTCACCATAGCGCGTGAGATAGTCATCCAGCCGGTCGGCGGTCCTGTGGGAACGGAGGTCAGGGCCAGGGGATCGGGCTTTGGCCCGCGAGAGAGGGTGTCGCTGAAGTATGACGGAGTGGAGGTGGCCGGAGCCACTGCCGATGAGGAAGGCAATCTTGAGGCGACCTTCGCCGTACCTCCAAGCAGCTCTGGAGAGCACAAGATCACTACCGAGCCCAATTCCACTGAGCAGGTGTTCAGCGTGGCTCCCCACCTGACCGTCGAGCCGCCTGGCGGCGTCGTCGGTACTGAAGTAACCGTCTCGGGGACAGGTTTCTCGCCGGGCAAAGTGTTAATCATGTACGACTCGGAGGAGGTAGTGTCAGTAGTCGCCGATGAGCTCGGCGGCTTCCAGGCCTCATTCACTATCCCGCCGAGCGCACCGGGCGATCACCAGATCACCACCGGCTCGGAGCCAACAATGCAGAGATTCACAGTGAGTCCGAAGCTGTCCCTGTCGCCTGCCTCCGGGCCGGTAGGAACCACGGTCACTGTCAGTGCCACTGGCATTCCCCCAGGCGGCCTGTCTATATGGTACGACCGCAGGGAGGTAGCCACAGGCGTAACCGACAGTAAAGGGACAGCCGAGATGACCTTCCGAGTGCCCCCCAGCACGACTGGAGAGCACCATGTCACCACCAGACCAGCTTCGACCCAGGAGGTCTTCACTGTCATTCCCAGCCTCACGC
Organism: Chloroflexota bacterium; assembly: GCA_003650185.1. Taxonomy (GTDB): domain Bacteria; phylum Chloroflexota; class Dehalococcoidia; order UBA2247; family RBG-13-53-26; genus B9-G15. Next base: position 3,650 of record QMOF01000121.1, read on the forward strand.
TCTCACCAGCGAGGGGTGTTGGGGTCACCACCGTGATCGGCACCGGGTTCTCCGGTAGCTCGGCGGTCGGCGTGACCGCTGACGGCTCAGACCTGCCCCCCATTCCGCTGCATGTCAGTACCGACGCGCACGGCAGCTTCACTGCTCTGGTCACGCTCCCGTCAGTGTCACCGCGCGACTACACCATCTCGGCGCTGACTGACGGTGCTACGGCCTCCGCCGTCTTCACCATGATTGACCTGAGAGGCGCTCCTGGCCCCAAGGGTGACCCGGGTGAACCCGGACCCCCAGGGCCACCAGGACCTAAGGGCGAAAAAGGAGACCCCGGGCCCAGAGGGCCCAAAGGTGACCGTGGGGCACAGGGCTATACCGGCCCCAAGGGTGACCCGGGTGAACCCGGACCCCCAGGGCCACCAGGACCTAAGGGCGAAAAAGGAGACCCCGGGCCACCGGGCCCTCCGGGCCCGCCAGGCCCGGCCCGAAAAGGTATTTTCTGATAGTTGCAGGGTCGCGATATTCACAAGGGCGAGCCAGGGGCGGCGCCCCTGGCTCGCTTGCCTCAGCGCACCGCTCCACTGGCACTGAGCCCGACAACCCCGCACACGATCAGGAGCATAGAGACCAACCTCACCGCGGTCACAGGCTCATGAAAGTGGACCACACCAACAGCCACCATTAGCATTACGCCCAAACCAGCCCAAACGGCGTACGCCACACTCACATCGATGTGCTTCAGGGCAAAGGTGAACAAGGCAAACGACAGGCCATAGAAAACGAATATCAGTACCGAGGGAGTCAGTCTGGAAAACCCCTCGGATAGCTTCATGCAGGTGGTGCCACAGACTTCCAACCCGATCGCCAAAAACAGAAGCAGCCAGCTTGTCAAGGTGACCTCCTTCCGATTGCCCTTAAGTCCCAAGCTAACCTGGTGCCATGCACCTGGGCTCAGCCTGTCCTGGACCTCTAACATACAGAATATCATCAGGCTGCTCATCGCGGCCATAGCCCACTTACGCCAGCCGCGCCCATCGGAATTCAGGCTGTGGGTGCACCGCGCGGTGGCACCCTGCCCACAACGAACTGGCCCAAACGCAGCCACGGGTGGTATACTGAGCTACGGGCGCAGCAACGCCACAACGATCACCCATGAGCCACAGACCCGTCGAGGTAGTACCCGGAATTCACATGCTCAGGGTGCCTCTTGTCGTTCCCTTCATGGAGCGGGACGAGGCCTCAGCCACTCTTGCCTACCTAGCCAAGCTCAAGGACGGGTGGCTCATGGTAGACAGCGGCTACAACGACCAGAGTGCCTTCGACTTGCTCCGTAGTCAGCTGGAGGCCCTGGGTATCCCCTTACAGGACCTGCGCTGGCTTCTCATCACCCACTACCACCCCGATCACAGTGGCCTGGCGCAGCGGATCAAAGAAGCATCGGGAGCCAGGGTGATCATCCACCAGGACGACTGGGAGATACTGCAACACGCTGTGAGCCAGGCGCAAACATGGACGCTGGACGGACTCGTCGAGTGGGCCAGGAGCCTCGGCGTCCCACCATCGGAACTCGACGAGTTCTACCGGACGGGGACCTTCGGGCGGATGCTTTTTCCCAGGGGCCTCGAACCTGACCTGATACTTCAGGGAGATGAGAACGTCATCCCAGGGGAGGACCACCTGCGGATGATCCTCACCCCGGGCCACAGCCCTGGTCATGTGTGCCTGTACGATGAGAGCAGGAAAATGCTGTTCTCGGGAGACCACGTCCTGGTTGAGATCACACCCCACATCTCCCCCAGCCACCTGACCAGCTACAACCAGCTTGGTCAGTATCTCGACGCCCTGCGGAAAGTAAGGCCGCTCGACGTGCAAATGGTCTTGCCTGCCCACGAGAGGCCGTTCACCCATCTGGCCCAGAGGGTTGACGAGATCCTCGAACACCACAGGCAGCGTCTGGCCGAGGTCATCGCTGGACTGTCCAGCGGCCCTTCCACTCCCTGGGCCCTGGCCAGCAGCGTGCACTGGGACGTTGGGCCCTGGGAGGACATGGTCGCCACCAACCGCCTCCTCGCGGTACGGGAGACCCTGGCCCACCTGCAATTCCTGGAAAGCAACGGCCAGGTGGTGTCAGAGGAGCAAGACCAAGTGAGGCTATACCGGCTCAATCCCTCCCCAGCTCGAGGGGGCTGCAGCAACACCTGACCGTTGGGCCACTCTACACTACTCCCCTGGCCGAACCCTCAGACCCCGTGCTAATCGTGCCCTATTTGTCCTGGTAATTCGGTGCTCTCTTCTCGAGATAGGCGGCCTTGATTGCCTCTTGCGCGTCCTCGCTCATGCCGCAGAGAAGCTGGCTCCCGGCTTCCAGTTGAGCAGCCGCCGCCAGGCTTGGGGCATCGATGTTTACATTGAGCAGCCCTTTGGTCAGCCTCAGCGCCAGGGGAGTCGCATTCAGCATCTCGTGGGCCAGCTCGGTTGCCGCACCGTCCAGTTGCTCATCGGACACGACCCGCGAGACGAATCCGATGCGCTCAGCCGTAGCTGCATCCATCCTGCGGCCGGTGTACAGGTACTCAGCCGCCCGTGACAGCCCGATGAGACGGGGCAGGAAGTAGGAGGAGCCCATGTCCCCACCCGTGTACCCGATTCGGATATTGACCGCGCTGAACCGCGCCGACTCGGCAGCAATCCGTATATCGCAGGCCATGCTGAGGGTGAAACCACCCCCCACCGCCGCACCCCGCACAGCCGCGATGAGGGGCTGCGGTGCTTCGCGCATCTTGATCACCACGTCATTGACTGCCCGTTGCACCATGTGGCCATAGGTCACAACTCCCGTGGGCAGGCCCAACTCCGGATGGATCGCGGCCATGCCCCCGGAGAGGTCGGACACATCGAAGCCAGCGCAGAAGGCCCGCCCAGCACCCCGTATCACGACCACACGGGCATCCAGGTGCCTGTCCAGATTGCCAAAGAAGTCCCGCAGTTCCTCGACCATCTCGGTGGACAGGGCATTGAGGCGGTCGGGCCGGTTGAAGGTCAGAAAACCAACGTGCTCGCGGCATTCGAACTCCAGAGTCTTGTAGCTCACTATCTCCTCCTTGATCTGATGTGTCGCTGGCCGTGATGAGCCTCTTCCGCTGTGCGGCGTCGCCTCCACCATAGGGCTGGAGACAGAAGGTGTCAAGACGAAGGGCAGCGTGCCCGGCTAAGGAGCGGGTCAGCCCGTTGGCCGACAGGTGGAAGACATCCTGCCAGGAGCGCCTGATGTCTCCTGAGCGCAGCCAATGGGCTGCATCGCTCAGATTCTTCGCCGCCCTCAGAATGCCATCGCCTGTTAGGAAAGCCTTGCCAGGCTCTCCCGTATCCGCTTTGACA
>QMOF01000122.1 GCA_003650185.1 Chloroflexota bacterium
CCCACCCCATCCAGCACGGAGCGGCGTGCCTGTTACAGTGCCGGTGCCATTCTGTTCGCACCCCTGACCCGCACGACGCAGGCAGCAGACGGGAAGGATGAAACATGAAGGAGATGCGACCATGAGCGACTTTGCCAGTATGTTCAACGAGAAGGCACGCGAAATCCTGAGCGTCGAGGACAACCGGCAGAAGGTGGCAGACCTGGCCTACAACAACTACAAGATCTCCTTCGGCTGCTCTCAGTCCATTCTGGCTGCGTTCCAGGAGGTACTGGGCCTCAGGGATGATTTCTGGTTCAAGGCGCTGGGTGGGCTTCAAGGAGGTGGCAGCAGCGGACTGACCTGCGGTGCCCTGGTCACGGGATGGGTGCTCATCGGGGCCAGGGTGGGGCGCGCCCGCATCGAAGACGGGATCGAGGCCATATTCCCGGCCTTTGAACCTTGCCAGGCGTTGACCAGTTGGTTCAAACTCATGCACAAGAGCACCGTCTGCTCGGAGATCACCGGCGTCAACTGGTTCGACATGAACGAGGTAGTGGCGCACTATCTGGGCCCAAAAGGGCAGGAGACAGTGGAGCAGTGCGCCAGGTTGACGGCGGGCACGGCATACAGAGTAGCGGATATCCTTGGCCAGCTTTAGCTGCTACGTCCGTCCAAACTCCCTCTGGAGCTGGCCCGAGCTGAGATGGACCATGGTCGGCCGACCATGGGGGCATGTCCGGGGCGAAGCTGCCTTCTCCAGTTGCCTGACCAGCCCCACCATCTCCTCGTGGCTCAACCTCTGGCCGGCCCGCACCGCGCTGTGGCACGCCACGGTAATTGCCACCTTCTCCTCTACTCGGACCTTTTCGGGCTCCTCCTGGAGGCGGTCCAGTATTTCCTTGAGCGCCTCCGCGATCCCTCCACCAGCGAGCACGGCAGGTACAGCGCGCACCAGGCAGGCCCTGTCCCCAAAGGGCTCAACAGCGAAGCCGAAACCAGCCAGAGTCTCCTGACCGGTCCTCAGCGATTCCTCCTGCCCAAGGCTCAGATCGATGGCCAGCGGCTCGAGGAGCGACTGCACCTCCACCCCCCTCCGTGCCTGCTGGGCCAGCACCTCTTCAAACACTACCCGCTCATGGGCAGCATGCTGGTCGATCAGATAGAGACCATCGGGCCCCTCGGCCACTATGTAGGTGTTGCCTGACTGGCCTAGAACCCGAAGCGGTGGCAGTCCCGGCGGGCTGCCTGGCTCGAGCGGCACCGGGGGTGGGGCAGCAGCCTGCTCCATGCCGGTCGAAGCCACATTAATAGGCGCCGCCACGAAGTGTGGCCCTGCAACAGGCCGTTGCGAGGGCGGGGCCGTACCTATTTCTGGCACCGGCATCTTCTCCATCAGCGTCCGGCGCACCGCACCGTAGACACTGTTGAAGACGATCGACTCCTGAGCAAACCTGATCTCTCTCTTGGCAGGGTGAACATTCACATCTATCGTCTGTGGTGGCAGAGACAGGCTGATGACAGCAACAGGGTATCTGCCCACCGCCAACAGGCCCTCGTATGCTTTCTCCACAGCGCGGGTCATCATCCGACTCTGTATCCACCGCCGGTTCACAAAGAAGGTGATGTAGCTACGATTGGCCCGGGTGACCGAAGATGGGCTTACGTAGCCGCTGACCGCCGAGCCGCCCCCACCCTCCTCGCCGGGCCTGCCCACTTCCAGCATCGCCTGGGCCACCTGCACCCCGTATACTTCCGCCAGAACGTCTCTCAACTTGCCATTGCCTGACGTCTGAAGGGCCCGCCTGCCATCGACAACAAGGGAGAACCGCACCTCCGGGAAGGCGAGAGCATAGTGGCTGACCAGGGCTGTTATCTGCCCCGCTTCAGCACTAGGCGACTTCAGATACTTCAGCCGCGCCGGCACGTTCCGGAAGAGGTGCCGCACAGTGACGGCGGTCCCCTCAGGGTGAGCCCTGGTGCCTCGCTCCACCACCGTGCCGTCCCGCACACGTACACAGGTGCCAGACATCTCCTCCCGGGTGCGGGTGACAAGCTCTACCTCCGCGACGTGGGCTATGCTCGGCAGGGCCTCACCCCTGAAGCCCAGAGAGGTGCTGCTGTCCAGGTCGGCCAGGCTGGCGATCTTGCTGGTGGCGTGGCGCTGAAAAGCCAGGTCCACCTCGTCACCGGGCATCCCCACCCCATTGTCCCACACCCTGATGGAGCTCATTCCACCAGCCTTCACCTCGATATTCACCTGGGAGGCACCGGCATCGAGGGAGTTCTCCACCAACTCCTTGACCACTGAGGCTGGTCTTTCGACCACCTCGCCTGCGGCGATCTTGGAGACAACGTCTGGGGCGAGGGGGCGAATGGGCATCTGCCTGGCTTCCTTTGCCGCCTATTGTATCATGGTGCCTGCACGCCGGGGGAAAACGACTGATGGCACACCAATGGGTGGGCCCGGTCAGGGGCGACATCACACCACCTGGGGTCCACCGTGTTGACCCTGGAAGCCAGGTTGCGCTGCGTTTCAGCCTGCACTACTACTGGCTGACCGGAGTGGCTGCTTCTTGCTGGGCGCTCTCTTGCTGAGTCCACCTCTGAGGAGTCCTGGTCCTCCGCACCCGGCGTCGCTTCCCGCGCCACAGCCCCTTGAAGAAATTGCTGTCCAGGAGATGCCAGTTGTCAGCTACATCCAGGAGGTCCTTGGATACATTGCTCTCGAAGTAAGCCACCTCAACATGTTTCCCCCGGTTCTTCACTGCTTGAAGCGCGTAAGCGAAGTCCCCATCCCCACTGACGAGGATAGCCACGTCGTACAGGTTGTTCCAACCGTAGTGCAGCAAGTCTGTGGCCAGCATGATGTCGATGCCCTTCTCTACCGGGACACCCTGTAGCAGCTTCGTGGTGCCCAGACGAACCTCCAGGTATGGGGTCTTGCGCAGAACATCGAGGAACTGCTGCTGCTCCACATAGCCTTCCGCCCTCTGGGATGGATCCCGAAGGACATTGTAGTAATAGGTGCGGAAGAGGCGTCGTCCAGCGCAGAGCTTGCTGATGAACTCGGGAAAGTTGAGGTCAACGCGGCCGAAGTTGTCGCGCAGCGCGTGATACAGGTTGCTTCCGTCGATAAAAATCGCCACCCGGTTCTCAACAGCGTTGCTTCTTACAGGTGTTACCTGTCCCACTACCATTATGGGCTATACATTAGCAGGGGGCTGCCTCCCTGTCAAAAATGCCAGGGGCGCACCTCCGCGTCATCGGCGCGCGGAATGGACACAGACACTGACGGCGAGGCCCAGGCAACTAACGAGCAGAGGCTTCGCGGATCGATTCACCCAGGAGCTCAAGCTGCTCTTCACCAAGGCGGAAGGGAGACTCAAAGCCCCGGATGAACCCGGCCAGCTCGCCCGGCCGCAGGACCGGTACCGTTGGATTGTTCAACTCAAGATGCACCGCCGGATGCACGAAGACAAGGACAGGGTTCACATGCAGACTGATCTGCGTTGTATCGTGAATGAACCTTCTCAACTGCGAAGCATTCCTCTTCACCTGCTTGCTGAGGCTCTCAGTCCTTACCGCGTCTCTTGTCCCCCGCTTGATCCGATACCAGTTGTCTCCATCGCAGACCACCTTGCCGGAATAGTTCTTGGTTTCGATGACAAACACCCCACTGGCGCCCAGGAGGACTTGGTCTATGTCGCCTCTACTGCCGGGCAGCACCACCGAACTGACCAGGTAGTAGGAATCGTCCAGTCCCTGCAGCTCGCGTACCACAGACTTCTCGCCCGTAGAACCGGCCTTCCAAACGTCATAGCGACGCAGGAATATCGGCACAGCCAGCACGGGCAAAACGGCAGCCAGCAGGAGCCAGGACGTGATACGAGCCCCCAGCGCGATGATGAACTCAGACAGCACCAGCAGGAGCACCACCACAGCAAGGTTGCGCCTCTTGTTGGCCTCGATGTGTGAGTTCCTGGTCGATTTGAGAACCTTCATCGGGCGATCCCTACGTTACGGGCCTACCACTACCTCCCCCGGCAGCAATCTTAGTCCTCGCTCGTGCGAACGTCAACGCGGCACCGGAGCCTCACCTCGATGTACCCGTGTGATGGCCTTGTGACAGTCCCCGCGTCGCCGGGGACGGCTCTGTGAAACCAGAATCGCCCGATGAGACGCGGGTGTGGCAAGGGCCTTGTAACCTCCTTATTCAGAAGAGGTGTAGGTCCCGTGAGGCGACTGCTCAGGCATTGGCTTGTCTTGACCATAGTGGCGATGATGCTGGGGGCGATACTGCTCATGCGCGCCCCCTTCTTCGGGTGGCAGGTCCACACCGTGGTCTCATCCAGCATGGTCCCTGAACTCAATGTAGGAGAGGTGGTAGTGACCCGGCAGGTCGAACCTGCATCGGTGGACATGGGTGATATCATTGTATTCTCGTCTCCGATGAACGGAGAGATGCTGTGCCACAGGGTGATAGAGGTGATAGACGTCAACGGTGAAGGTTGCCTCTTCTTCCGGACAAAGGGCGATGCCAACCAACGCCCTGACGCATTCCTGGTCCCTGCTCAGAATGTCCTCGGCCGAGTGCAGTTCCACACCCCAGTATTGGCGCACGTCAGCTCCGCCATGAGATCGCCGCTGGCCCTGATTATGCTTTGCGTCTGACGCTGCCGTCGTCCCCGTTCCCCTGTTCTCGCCTGGCCTTCTGCTGCAGCTCGTAGAGCTTGTTCAGGGCCTCCAGCGGAGTCAGAGAGTCGAGGTCCAGGCCGAGCAACTCGTCTACCACTGGCGGCGTTTGTCCGAACAGAAGAAGCTGCTGTGACGTCGCCTCGGCTCGCTGCCTGCCACGGGTCCCGGACTGTGCCGGGGGCTTGTGGCGCTGGTTGCCCTCCAGTCCTGCCAGTATCTCCTGGGCCCGGTAGACCACTGTCCTGGGCAGCCCCGCTAGCTGGGCGACGTGGATACCGTAGCTCCTGTCGGCGCCTCCCGGGATGATCTTGCGCAGGAAGACCACCTTCCCTCCCTCCTCAGCCACAGCCACGTTGAGGTTGACTACCCGAGGCAAGTAGCTGGCCAGCTCCACCAGCTCGTGATAGTGGGTGGCAAACAGCGTCTTGGTGCCCAGCCTGGGGTGGTTGTGGACGTATTCCGCCACGGCGTGGGCGATGGAAATGCCGTCGTAGGTGCTGGTGCCACGCCCGATCTCGTCCAGGATGATGAGAGAGCGGGGCGTGGCGTTGTTGAGGATGTTGGCCGTCTCCACCATCTCCACCATGAAGGTGGACTGGCCTGCGGCCAGGTCTTCCTGTGCCCCTATCCTAGTGAAAATGCGGTCCACCAGGCCGATGGTAGCCGAGTCAGCCGGCACGAAGCTGCCGATCTGCGCCAGCAGCACGATGAGCGCCACCTGCCGGAGGTAGGTGGACTTACCCGACATGTTGGGGCCGGTGAGTATGATAAGCTGGGAGTCCCGGTTCGACAGGTAGGTGTCGTTGGGCACGAAGCTCTCTTCGCCCAGGCTCTGCTCCACCACGGGGTGACGCCCGCCTCTGATGAGTATGGTGTCGCCGTCGATGAGCTCGGGGCGCCTGTAGTTGTGGCGCACCGCCACCTCAGCCAGGCTCGAGAACACGTCAAGATGCGCCAGCGCATCGGCAACAGCCAGGACAGGTTCTCTCCACTGGCCCAACTGGTGACATACCTGGCGAAAGATGGAAGACTCCAGCTCCGCCATGCGGTCGCGGGCGTTGAGGATGCGCGATTCGAAGTCCTTGAGCTCAACGGTGAAAAAGCGCTCTGCACCCACGAGCGTCTGCTTGCGTATGTAGTCGGATGGCACCTGGTCAAGGTTGGCCTTGCTCACCTCAATGTAGTAACCGAAGACCTTGTTGTATCCTACCTTCAAGGACTTGATACCAGTGCGCTCCTTCTCGCGTCGCTCCAGGCTGGCCAGGTACTGCCGGCCCTCCTTCGAGGCTATGCGAAGCTGGTCGAGCTCAGGTGAGAAGCCCTGCCTTATGACACCACCGGCCTCCAGATTAGCCGGGGGATCGTCGGCAATAGCCTGGGAGACCAGGGCCACCGCCTCCTGGCAAGGCTGGAGTTGCCCCACGAGCCAATCGGGAGCACCAGCATCGCCCAGTACTTCCTTTATCTCAGGGACCGTCTCCAGGCTGCGGCGAAGAGCGGCCAGTTCCCTGGGGTTGGCCTGGAGTGCCCCTATCCTGTTCACCAGCCGCTCCAGGTCACCCATCCGGTGTAGTAGCGCTATCACTCTGGCGCGGGCGATGCTGTCATCGCAGAACCTTTCCACCGCGTCCTGGCGCTGCTTCAGCGCCTCCAGGCTCAGCAGCGGGTGGCCCAGCCACCGCCTGAGCAGTCTGCCACCCATCGGTGTTTGTGTCAGGTCAATCACGGAGAGAAGCGACCCTTCAATGCTGCCTGAGCGGCTGTTGCGGAAGAGCTCCAGGTTGCGCCTGGTCTGGACATCCAGCACCATCTGGTCATCAGCGGAGTAGGTGGTCAGCCGGTTGAGCAGCTTCAGGGCACCCCTCTGGTTCTGACGTAGGTAATGGACAATCATGCCGGCCGCTCCCACGGCCAGCGGCAGATGAGCGCAGCCGTACCCTTCCAGGGTGGCCACATCGAAGTGCTCCAGCAGGGCTTGCCTGGCTGCCTCCACCTCGGCCCACGAGTCGTCCACCGGAGTCACCGGCGCTGCCTCACCCAGTCCGGCAGGGTCAACGTTGCGGGGCAGCAGTACCTCCGAGGGCTGAAGCCGTGCCAGCTCCGAAAGGAGCTGGTCCATCGAGAGCTGGGTGGTAGCGAACTCGGATGTGGTTATGTCCACATAGGCCAGCCCCGCCAGGTCCCTCTCCACAACCACGCTGGCCAGGTAGTTGTTGGCCTTTCCATCAAGCAGGCTGGGTTCGATCACCGTCCCCGGCGTCACCACGCGGACCACGTCCCTTTCCACCAGGCCCTTTCCCGGAGGGGTCAACTGCTCGCAAATGGCCACCTTGTGTCCCCG